>CAZCXB010000129.1:0-5641 GCA_964502485.1 uncultured Muribaculaceae bacterium
ATATTATTCTTAGTTTTTACAAATATACAATAATGGCATTATAAAATTAGATTCAAAATGATTTTTTCGGATTTTGTACTATCTTAGATGAAATTTTTTGTATGAAAGAGCCACTTGTAAAACGCATATGGTTGTTCTATTACGAGGGTTTCAGGAGTATGACTCTTGGAAAGACTCTTTGGCTGATTATCGCAATAAAGCTTTTCATAATGTTTTTTGTACTAAAGCTATTCTTCTTCAAAAGTGAACTTGGAAAGTACTCCACAAAGGAAGAGAAAGCAAAACATGTGGTAACCAGATTGACCGAACCATCTCAAAACTGAATTATCAATTAATAAATAAATATTTAAAACTTCAAATGATCTAATTAAAACTAAAACCTAAAACTAAAACTATCACAACTATGTTATTAGATTCACTACTAGATCTATCCAGGCTTCAGTTTGCACTTACGGCTATGTTTCACTGGGTCTTTGTTCCTCTGACAATCGGGCTCGGTTTTATTATAGCAATAATGGAGACATACTATGTAAGGACAGGAAACGAATTCTGGAAAAGAACAACAAAATTCTGGATGAAGATCTTTGCTATCAATTTTGCGATAGGTGTTGCAACCGGGATAATACTCGAATTTCAGTTCGGTACAAACTGGAGCAACTACTCCTGGTTTGTTGGGGATATATTCGGAGCACCTCTTGCCATTGAAGGAATTTTCGCCTTTTTCCTGGAGACAACTTTTTTTGCAATAATGTTTTTCGGATGGAATAAGGTGAGCAAAGGTGTTCACCTTTTATCTACATGGCTTGTTGCAATAGGCACTGTGCTATCGGCAATGTGGATTCTTGTAGCAAATGCATGGATGCAATATCCTGTTGGAATGGAATTTAATCCTGATACTGCAAGAAATGAGATGGTAGATTTTTGGGCAGTCGCGCTCTCTCCGGTGGCGCTTAATAAGTTTGTACATACAGTAACCAATTGCTTTGTATTAGCAGCTGTTGTAGTAATAGGTATCTCTTCATGGTATCTTCTTAGAAAGAGAGAGGATGAATTCTCAAGAAAAAGTATTCGTATAGCTTCGGTTTTTGGATTAATTTCTCTCATTATTCTTATTTGGAGCGGTGATGGATCCGCCTATCACGTTGCCAAGAAACAACCAATGAAACTTGCTGCTATGGAGGGCCTCTACAGAAGTGAACCAGGCACTCCGATTGTTGCATTCGGTATTCTTAATCATAAAAAGAGCATTTCAAGGCTTGAGAGAGATTCACTTGGATTCGCACTCGAAGAGCCCTATCTCTTTAATATCTCAATCCCAAAGGGTCTCTCTCTGCTGGTTGACAGAAAAGCCAACACATTCGTTCCCGGTATCGAGGATATTATTCAGGGGGGCTATACCTATCTGGATGAATTCGGTAATGAGCACACTGCATTGCCTGTAAGGGAGAGAATGAAAAGAGGCAAAATTGCGATTGATGCACTTGCACTATACCATAAGACCAAGGAGGCCGGAGACGAAGAGGGCAAGGAGATTGCGTTAAAAGAGTTAAGGGATAATTTCAGCCATTTCGGCTATGGCTTTATCGATAAACCGACTGATGTTGTACCAAATGTTCCGGTAACATTCTATGCATTTCGAATAATGGTAATTTTGGGAGGCTTCTTTATTATTCTCTTTATCCTCTCAATCTATCTTGAGAGAAAGAGTCTGATATCAAGGGCAAAATGGTTTCATATAACAGCAATAGTAAGCATACCGTTAGTCTATATATGCTCCCAGGCAGGTTGGATTGTAGCAGAGATGGGTCGTCAGCCATGGACTATCCAAGACCTTCTAACCACAGGTGCTTCCGTTTCCGGTGTTAGTGCATCCTCTGTTTTGACTACAACAATCATGTTCTTTGTTCTCTTCTCTGTTCTGCTTGCTGCCGAATTGACAATTCTATTCAAAGTTATTAAAAAAGGCCCTGCAGCCTGATTAAAACCAAAACCTTAAAAAGAATACTATGATATATTTTCTTCAACACTACTGGTGGGTGCTCGTCTCACTGCTCGGTGCAATTCTGGTCTTTCTTATGTTTGTACAGGGAGGACAATCACTCCTCTTTGGAATTGCAAAAGATAAAGATGAGAAGACTCTTCTAATAAATGCTCTCGGACACAAATGGGAGCTAACCTTTACTACTCTTGTAACATTCGGCGGAGCAATCTTTGCATCTTTCCCACTTTATTATTCAACAAGTTTTGGCGGAGCTTACTGGCTATGGATGGCTATTCTCTTTCTCTTTGTAATTCAAGCTGTCTCATTTGAGTATCGTGGAAAGGCAGGCAATCTATTGGGAGCAAAAACCTATGAGCTGTTTCTCTTTTTAAACGGTCTTTTTGGCACAATTCTCCTTGGAGTTGCTGTAGGCACCTTTTTTACCGGAGGCTCGTTTGTTATGAACAAGCTTAGTATTACCAACACTCTTCAGCCTACAATATCTTACTGGACAAATGGTTGGCACGGACTTGATGCGATTGCTGTGCCGTTTAATCTTCTTATGGGTATTGTTGTCTATCTCGCCGCAAGAACTCTTGGACTACTATATGTAATCAAGCAGATAGATCATGATAAGCTGGTTTATAAGGCAAAAATTCAGATTAAGGTTACAGGAACAGCTTTTGTTCTTGGTTTTGTTGCACTACTGGCTGCACTATTCACATTGACAGGGTTTTCGGTTAATCCGGAGAACGGTCTGATTTCGCCTGTTAAGTATAAGTATCTCTTTAATATGACTGAGCTTATATGGCCGGCTGTCATGCTTATCTGCGGTGTTGTACTTGTTCTTTTTGGAATCGGTACAGCTCTGTTTGCTAAAGGGAGATATAGCTTCTTCCTGACCGGAGGGGGTACTGTACTTGCGGTCTGGAGTCTTTTGATTTGTGCCGCTTTTAACAATACAGCCTTCTTCGTCTCTACTGTAGATATTCAACAATCATTAACACTATACAACAGCTCATCAAGTGAATTTACGTTAAAGGTGATGGCATACGCCTCTCTCTTTATTCCGTTTGTACTTGCTTATGTTGTATTTGTCTGGAGATCCCTAACAAAAGAGAGAATGAGTGACAGTGAGTTAAATAAACCTGACTCTCATAAATATTAGTTTCTGCCTGTAACTACACTCCCCTTTTCATAATCGTACTCACTACCGGCAGTACTGTGTGGGATACAGTATACCATAAGCATAACTGCTGCCGCTATTATATAGAGGTATCTACGGGATTGCTTTCTGTTGAAAAACCAAGCTGCAACCCAGAAAAGAAACGCTACAAGTGTTTTATTATCTGTCAGATCTCCACCAAATGGCCATCCTGTCCAGTACTCTCCAAACGCAAATTTTTGGACAGCAGGCCCAAGGATTAGACCGCCGGCACCAAGTACTACGATTACTAGAAGTGCATGTCTCGCTATTTTTTTATCCGAAAATATTGCAGCCAGTCCTGTAAAATTTGATAGAAGCATTGCCATAAACATCAGTATGACATGAGGTATAAGCAATGAAGATGGTACCGGAGATTTGAATCTGGTAATTATACCACTCTCTCTTTCAATTACAACTGAAGTCTCTCCCTTTTCAAAAACCGGATAATAGATAATCTTTCCTGCCGGTGGCTGAGATGGTAGTGATAGAGTATACTTTCCATCACTGTAAACAGAAGTAGAGACTTTTAGTGAATCCTCTCCCGGATACCTTCTGTACATTATTTTAAGGGTAATCTCTTCCTGATTCGGATCTATTTCAATATCAAATGGTGTCTGATGTGAGAATATAAAAGAGTCCGAAGCTGCCTGTGAAAGGGTGACAGGTGTCTCCATACTTCTGGGAAATTTACACTTATAGACAACTCCGTCTAATGTAAATTCAACCCTTTTAGGATTGGTAGGGCCTGTCAATCTTTGATAGACAACAGCAGATAAAGTAATTAATACAGCAAAAACCCAAATAATAAAACTCCTCATAATCATTATTTTTTAATACTAAAAATCGACAACAAGACGAATGAACTCTCCCCCTCTTCTTACAGTAATCTCACAACTGATACCCGGTTTGAGATCTCCGAGTGCAGACATATAGTCATAAATATTATTAATCTTCTTTCTCCCCATCTCTGTAATAACATCACCGGCAATCACCCCAGCCTTGGCAGCGGCTCTGCCATCCGTAACGGATCCTACTCTGAATCCGTCCCCGTTTTCGTATGTAAAGTCGGGGATAACACCAAGAGTGACCTTGAAAGATCTTCTGGAGGCTACAGGTGCTTCTGTTTTTTGATGCTCGGGATAAAATCCTGATTCGATAACACTGCCAATAAGTGTAGATACAAATGCTGATACAAGTTGAAGCCCCTCAAAGTTTATTAACTCAAAATCATCATAAGGTGTATGGTACTCATTATGAACTCCAGTTGTAAAATAGAGCACAGGCACATCTTTGGTATAGAAAGAGGCGTGATCTGAGGGTCCGTAACCCTCCCGAGTAACCACCATATTCAAATTATAGGTGAGGTTAGTAGTATTAACAAGAGAGTCAGCTCCCGTGAAAGTTCCGGCACCTCCTGCCTGTAATCTTGTCTCCTTCATTCTTCCTACCATATCCATATTTATCATCAGAGATGGTAATCTACTAAGTTTTTCCAAAGTATCAGCCAGTATTCTCGAACCTACCAGGCCTCTCTCCTCTGCACCGAAAGCGGCAACTGCAAAACCATAATCACTATCGCCATAACCATTCGAAGATAAAAGACGAGCTGTCTCCAGGGCTGCAACTACTCCGCTGGCATTATCATCAGCACCATTATGGATATCATCTTTAGATTGCGACATACTTCCACTACCGGGGCCCCCATAACCAAGGTGATCATAGTGAGCTCCCGTCAAAATGTATCTTTTCGCGTAACTATTTGAAATAGCAGCAACATTGTAGCTTCTCCCTCTAACGACAGAGACCGATGATTTAAGTTCACAATAAACACCACCTCTATCAATAATATGCTCTGCAATAGAGTCAGATACTCTCAAAACCGGCACATTGACACCCGAAGATTGAGTAGAAAGAGGTAATTGAGGCCTCCCCCCATCGAAATACAAAACAGCAGAGTATCCGAGCTGAGATAGTGGTGTTAGAAAAAACATTACTGAGTCCTGAGAGGTTTTGATCAAAGCTGCTTTTTTACCACTCTTCTGTTCAAACGAAGGGATTGGACTATCTTTTAATGAGATGGCTCTATCAATTGTCTCCTTATCTACATACTCAACTTCCCCTTTAAAGAGCAGATCAGGTGAGACAGGAGAGATGGAGTAGTCATCACCTGGGAGAAGAGTGCGTCCATCAACTATAAAATAACTCCCAACTGATAAATCTCTTCTGATGGTAAACGTAAAGGGTATTACAGGCGAATCTCCTATTAGCGGTAACATCCCGTTTTCTAAAAGTTTTGAAGCAATAAAGTAGGCAGCTATTGAGTCTTCAGGCGTTCCCGGAGCTCTTCCCTTTAGTGAATCTGAAGATAGAAAACGTAAATTATCTTTTAATAAGTTGATATCAGGCTCAAATATTTGAGCAGAGAGAGGGGTATGTAAGGATAAATATATTAG
>CAZCXB010000130.1:0-5588 GCA_964502485.1 uncultured Muribaculaceae bacterium
AGATATTAAGGGTTATTATTGAAAAAGAGGCTATTGCCTACGGAGTAGCGTTTGCTACACCTGCCGAAATTGACTGTATCAATATATTGAATGCCTCTATACTATCTATGCACAGGGCTCTTGATATGCTACACATGAGTCCGGAACACATCCTTGTTGATGGAAACCGGTTTCTTAAGTATGGGAGAGTTCCACACACCTGTATTACCGGGGGTGACGGTAAGTATGCAAGTATAGCTGCTGCATCGGTTTTGGCAAAATGTTACCGGGATGATTATATGCGGAGGCTTTCGGAGGAGTTTCCTGGATACGGTTGGAATAAAAATATGGCCTATCCTACGACAGAACATAGGGAGGCCATTAAAAGACTCGGGATGACTATTCATCACAGAAAATCGTTTCGGACCAAATAGATCTCTGCTCAGATTCAAGAGATATCTACTCCGATTCAAGAGCGTATTTCCCTACAGCAAAGAGGGAGCACACTGTAAAAATTATTGCGATGGCAATCTGAGGTGTGAAGAGAGAGAGATCATCTACCACTGGGGCTATTGATAACAAGGCATTTATAAGTTCGGAATAGCCACCAAACACAACAAAGAGAATAAATCCTGCAAAAGCAAACAGTGCTTTCAATAGATTACTCCTATCCACAACAGGTTTAGGTTGCGGAAGACAATCAAGTGCCGCGAAAACTCTTTCGCTAAATCCGTTATCATCAACGCTCTGTTTATGGTCTTCAAAAAAACCTCTTATTTTATTATCATCCTTCATAACCTCTGTTCTTTAAATATTCCGATAAATTTGTCTTTGCTCTTGAAAGGTGAGATTTCACGGTATTCTCCTTTATTCCTGTTATAAGCGATATCTCCTTTATACTCTTATCCTCCATATAGAAGAGCAGAATAGAGCTCTTTTCGTTTGGATTTAGTCTTGACAGAGCCATATATAGCTCCTGATTCTTAAATCTTGCATCTGTCCCCTCATTTGTGAAGTACTTACCCTCATTAAGCTCCACTGATGTATATCTTTGAGCCGCCCTTTTGTTGTCACAAAAACAGTTGTATGCAATTCTGAATAGCTAGGTAGAGAATTTTGATTTCCCACTGAAAGAGTTTAAGTTAAGATATGCTTTTATAAAAGCCTCCTGAGCAATATCGTCACTTAGCGAAGCATCTCCCGAGCAGAGGTTAATCAGAAACCTCCGTAACGGCTCCTGATTAACTCTCACCTGTTGTTCAAATTCAGTTCTTGTCACCTGATATTATAAATTGTTTTCGTTACGGTTTTTGTTCAACAGATAACCTGCAAGTTGTCCAAGGCCTATAAAGAGCGGAATAAACCCGAATGCTGCAAACTTTATCTGATTAAAGAAGAGGTACAGGGCTATAAAAAGGCCTATTCCGACTCCGATAGTCACCAGAGCAGATGTAAGCGGGTCACTCTTCTTCTCGTCTCTGTTATCCTTTAGCAAATCCGGTGAGAGCTCTACCCCGTGCTCTATGGCTTTCATAATTACCTGGTTTCTGTTTTTATCTCTTACATACTTGGTTATAAACACTATGAGTATAATCAGTATCGCTGTAAGAAAAGGGCTGATGATTGCAAATGTTCCTTCCATTGTTATTTGATTTTATTTGTTTGCCTGTTAGACGTTGGGGGCTTTAAAAAAGTTGCGGCAAACCGGGAAATTTTTTCAATATGGTATCCTGCATTTGCAATTGCTCTCTCTTTTGATGGCTCAAACTGAGAGACTGCAAAGAGTCTCTCTACTCCTATTCTTTCTAATTCATTGTCCGGAAGTGTATTATCTCCACATACAACCCAAAGCCTGCTATTTGTCTTAAGACACATCTCTGCAACCCCGTCAAGCAACTTGCCGGAGATACTCTGTGCATCAACTCGACCCTCCCCTGTTATTACAACATCTGCCTGCGCAATCTTGGACTCAATCTCCAGAAAATCGAAGAGAACCCTCCATCCGCACAACAGCTTTGCACCCATAAATGCTGCAAGAGCATAACCCACACCACCTGCCGCTCCCGAACCGGGAAGATCTGAGAGGTCTCTTCCGAGATATCTTGCAGATACCTTTGCGAAATTCTGCATCCCGGATTCAAGAGATTCGATATCCTCTGCTGTTGCCCCCTTCTGAGGTCCGTACACATGAGTTGCTCCGTAAGGTCCCGTAAGGGGATTTCTCACATCACAGGCAACCTCAATCTCTAACTCTCTTATATAACCAGGTACAGAGGTGTCATCGATCCCTGTTATGTTTATTAAATCTCTCCCTGTAATATATTTATCCCCTCTTGCATTACCACCGGCACTATCTATAAAATGGTATCCTAACGCCTCAAGCATACCGGTACCCCCATCGTTTGTTGCACTTCCGCCTATTCCCATCAGAATTTTTTTATACCCCATCTGAGCAACCTCTTTTAGAACTAAACCAAGCCCATAACTGCTTGTATTCATTGGGTTTCTCTCTTCTCTTGAGAGGTGGTAGAGCCCTGTTGATTTTGCCATTTCGCAAAGAATCCTATTATCTGTGCGAAGGACGGGAATAATAATTTTCCTCCCTAAAGGGTCTGTTGAATTTACCAAAATCCTCTCATCTCCAAATATCTCTACCGCATCAAGGGTCCCTTCCCCTCCATCTGCAAGAGGGATCTCCTCAATATCAAGATCAGGGACAGTCGATAGCATCCCTTTGGCAATAGCAGACGAAGCCTCACGGGCAGTCAGACTTCCCTTGAATTTATCCACTATAATGAGAACTTTTACCATACCCTGTTACTTTAGAAATAGAGTTTTTTTTATCTTTGCTTTAATTCAAACAAATCAAGTAAATTTAGTAATAAAAATGAAAAAAACCGGACTGTTATTAATTTTTGCCATTCTTCTCTCTCTGAGCCCGCTGAGAGCTGACGAAGGGATGTGGCTGCTTCCACTGATAGAGAAGCTGAATATCAAAAAGATGTCTGAGATGGGACTTAAGCTTACAGCTAAGGAGATCTATGATATCAACAATACAAGTCTAAAAGATGCAATCGTCCATTTCGGTGGCGGATGTACAGGCGAAATTATCTCCGGAGAGGGTCTTCTCCTTACAAATCACCATTGCGGATACGGAGTTATTCAGAGGCTTAGTAGTGTAGAGAATGACTATCTTCAGCATGGATTCTGGGCAATGAGCCGAGAGCAGGAGCTCCCATCTCCCGGTCTTTCGGTAACATTCCTTGAGAGCTTTACAGATGTTACAAAGGAGATAGAGAAGGCAACCAAGAAGAGCAAAACTGCTGAGGAGAGGCAAAAGGCAATTGCAGAAGCGATCTCCCAAATTACTAAGAACGCTGTGGGAGATAACAAACTTATCACGGCAAGGGTTACAACCATGTATGGCGGAAACAGCTACTATCTTGTGGTTACCAAGACCTTTAATGATGTGCGTTTTGTAGGTGCGCCACCTTCATCTATAGGTAAATTTGGCGCAGATACCGACAACTGGATGTGGCCAAGACATACTGGAGACTTTGCTATATTTCGTGTTTATGCAGACAAGGATAACAATCCTGCACCATACTCCCCGGATAACAAGCCATTCATCCCTAAAAAACACCTGACTATCTCTATCAAGGGTGTTGAGAAGGGTGACTTTGCAATGATTCTCGGGTATCCGGGCAGAACCAGCCGTTTTATGACTTCGTCTGAGGTTAAGGAGACTAGCGAAATCACTAACGCTATCTCTATTTATGTAAGAGGTATCCGTCAGGATGTCCTTATGAATGACATGGTTGCCGATCCTAAAATTCGTCTTCAGTACTCAAGTAAGTTTGCCGGCTCTTCAAATTTCTGGAAGAAGGCAATAGGGATGAACGAGACTTTTAAGAAACTCAATGTTCAGGAGCGTCGTGCTCAGGAGGAGAGAAACTTTACTGAGTGGGTAAACAAAGATAAAAAGAGGGTTGAGAAGTATGGCAAGGCACTTGAGTATATCAACACTTCGGTAGAGGCCAGGGCAGAGACACTTTACTTGCTCAGATATCTTCAGGAGTCTCTTGGAAACATAGAGCTTACTGCGGTTGCAAACCACTATGCTCCTGTTGCAGATGCTTTGGCAAAAGGGGACAAGGATGCTGCTGTTAATGCAGCAAAAGCTCTTGAGGGGAGAATCAATAACTTTTTCATCAACTACTCCGAGCCGACAGACCGTAAAGTTGCGAAGGCCCTTATCAGAGTCTATATGGACAAAGTGAAGGCTGAGAACAGGCCATCTCTCTTTGCAACTATCGAAACTAAATTCGGTGGTGATATTGATGCTTTTGTTGACGATATGTTCTCCAACTCAGTTTTTACCTCTAAGGCAAGCATCGACAATGCTATAAACGGCAACCCGCAAGCACTGATTGACGACCCTGCGTTGGCAGCAGGAAGAAGCATCTTTGCTCTTATGCCAAAACTCAATGCTAAATTGGCTGCGGCAAATGTTAATTATGCAGAGGGTCACAAAGCTTATATTGCCGGTCAGCTTGAGATGAAGAAGGGGCAGGCGATGTATCCTGATGCAAATTCCACAATGCGACTCACTTATGGTCAGGTTATGGACTACTCTCCAAAGGATGCGGTAATTTTTGACTATGTTACAACTCTTAACGGAGTTATGGAGAAAGAGGATCCAAACAACTGGGAGTTTGTGGTTCCCGAAAAACTTAAAGAGCTTCACAAAGCGAGAGATTATGGGCAGTATGCTATGGCAAACGGAGAGCTTCCTGTAGCTTTTATATCTAACAACGACATAACAGGAGGAAACTCCGGAAGCCCTGTTCTGAATGATAAAGGTGAGCTTATCGGTTGTGCATTTGACGGAAACTGGGAGGCAATGAGTGGCGACATCATCTTCGAACCAACACTCCAGAGATGTATAAATGTTGACATCCGCTATGTACTATTCATAATTGAAAAGTTTGGAGGCGCCAAACATCTGGTTGATGAGATGACAATAGCCAAATAGTACTATCAATCTACCAACAATTTCGTTTCACAAAATCTAAAGGAGGAAAACTTTTCCTCCTTTTTTTTGGTGGTACACCTTGGTGGTACACCTTGCCAAGGGTTGTGGACCTTGCCAAGGGTTGTGGACCTTGCCAACGTTTGCGGGCATGGGTTGTGGACCTTGCCAACGTTTGCGGGCATGGCCAATCCTCATCGTTGGTGAAATTCTCACAGCAGGAACACATACTTTTCACGTTAAGGTCTTATTAGCCCTCCGCACAACGGGCATGTCCAATCCTCATCCGTTCGCAAGCTCACTACTTGCGGCTGAGTATGCCATTGTTGTTGCGGAGGGGTAATTTATCAGCCCACGGGAAGATTGGCTCTCCTGCCTGCTGTGATCAGCTCCGAGATATTTTGCTTTTATATTAGTTGTCAGTAAATTAAGCCATAATTGCAAATACACTTAAATATCTGATTTTGTAAGAAATAGCAAAAAATCTCAGAGCTGAACCACTGAAAAGAAAAAGCAAATAATCTCAGAGCTGAACCACTGAAAAGAAAAAGCAAATAATCTCAGAGCTGAACCACTG
>CAZCXB010000131.1:0-5571 GCA_964502485.1 uncultured Muribaculaceae bacterium
TGCATGTAGTGTATAAAACAATTTTACATAAATTTATGTAGAGCTCATGTTAAGTTTTTTTCAGGTGTATAAGTAAGAGAAAAAAGCTCTACACAGCCATCTTTCAGGGAGTATTTATGGATAACCTCCTTTCAGCTCTCTGTTAAATAATCGTTAGCTTTGCAATCTGAGTTATATAACAAGGCTAAATCTATGAGTACCGGAAACATTTTTAAAAGAGTCTTCTATTCAATTAAGGCACTAATCCTCTATATGAGAAGTGTGAGTAGAGTCAATGGATGCAACTACAGAGAGATTCCTGTGATCATTAATAATTTCAACAGGCTCACCACTCTAAAGGCGCTGATTAACTCCCTTGAGATAAGGGGTTACAGCAATATTTTCATTATTGATAATGCATCTACATATGCTCCACTTTTAGAGTATTATAAAAACTGTAAATACAAAGTATATCGCCTCGAAAAAAATCTTGGACATAAAGCTCTCTGGAGAAGCGGTATTCATAAGTTGTTCAATAAAGATCCTTTTGTATATACCGATTCCGATGTACTTCCCGGCGATAATTGCCCCGACAACTTCCTGGAAGAGCTTCTCAATATCCTAAAACGCTATCGCTTTGCCTCCAAGGCAGGCTTAGCTCTTAAGATAGACAATCTGCCTGACCACTTCGACCAAAAAGAGTCGGTTATTGAGTGGGAGAAGAGACATTGGGAGTTTGAGATAGAGAGAGATCTTTACAGGGCACCAATTGATACAACTTTTGCCCTTTACAGGCCTTATGTCCGTGCCAACTCAAACTGGTATACACTAAATTTACGATTGGCAGGAGAGTTTACCTCAAGGCATCTCCCATGGTACAACAACAGTAGTAATCTTACACAGGAGGAGAGGTTCTATATTGAGAGCTGTAAGAGGCCGACTCATTGGACATCAAAGGAAAAACCCGTACAAACATCTTTGGAGGATATCCTAAAACAAAAAATAGTGATCCTTGACGGAGCAATGGGTACAATGATTCAAAAATATAGCCTCAGTGGGGATGATTACAGAGGAGATAGGTTCAGAACGCATCCGAAGGACCAGAAGGGTAATAACGACTTACTCTCATTAACTAAACCTGAGCTCATAAAAGAGATTCATATTATGTACCTTAAGGCTGGTGCAGATATCATAACAACAAATACCTTTAACGCAAATGCTGTATCAATGGCCGATTACGGATTGGAGGAGTATGTTTATGAACTCAATTTTGAGTCGGCAAGGTTAGCCAAAGAGGCGGTAAGCACAATTTCTGAGATAGACTCTCCCCGTTTTGTGGCAGGAACAATGGGGCCTACAAACAGAACAGCATCTATCTCCCAGGATGTAAATGACCCCGGAGCAAGAGCAATAACATTCGACCAACTCTCTGATGTATATTATGTTCAGGCAAAAGGTCTTATAGAGGGAGGGGCAGATATACTGCTCGTAGAGACCATTTTTGATGTACTCAATGCAAAAGCTGCTCTTTTTGCCATTGAGACACTTTTTGAAGAGAGAGGGAGCCGGATCCCTGTTATGGTATCGGGAACAATCACCGACGCCAGCGGCAGAACTCTTACAGGACAAACAGTTGAGGCCTTTTTGGTATCTCTCTCCCACTTCCCTCTTCTTAGCATAGGGCTCAATTGCGCATTGGGGGCAGAGCAGTTAAGGCCCTACCTTAAAGAGCTCTCGTCAAAATCTCCACTCTTTACATCTGCTCATCCAAATGCAGGTCTTCCCGATCAGTTTGGCGATTATACTCAGAGCGCAGAGTTTATGGCTTCCGTAATAGATGAGATATTGAAAGAGGGTCTTGTCAATATAATTGGGGGATGTTGTGGAACAACTCCACTTCATATAGAGAAGATTGCAGAGGTTGCTAAGAGATATCCACCAAGGCAGATCCCTTCTGTAAGATCTTTAACCAAAGTGAGCGGATTAGAGGCACTAACCATCTCCGAAGAGAGTAACTTTATAAATGTAGGAGAGCGTACAAATGTTTCCGGATCAAAAAAATTTGCACGTCTTATAAGGGAGGAGAGATATAACGAGGCACTTGCAGTTGCAAGAGAGCAGGTAGAGGGGGGTGCTCAGATTATTGACGTATGTATGGATGAGGCTATGCTTGACTCCCGTAAGGCGATGGTTACATTTATAAATCTTCTTATGGCAGAGCCGGATATTGCGAAACTCCCACTGATGATAGACTCATCCCGCTGGGAGGTGATAGAGAGTGCCCTAAAGTGTGTTCAGGGTAAATCTATTGTCAACTCAATAAGTCTCAAGGAGGGAGAGCAAAAATTCCTTGAGCAGGCAGTAAAAATAAGAAAATATGGAGCTGCTGCAGTTGTAATGCTTTTTGACGAGACAGGACAGGCCGATACATATGAGAAGAGAATTTCCGTTGCAGAGAGATCGTACAGGCTCCTCATCCGGGAGATAGGATTCCCACCGGAGGATATTATCTTTGACCCTAATGTGCTGGCAATAGCAACAGGGATTGAAGAGCACAATAATTATGCAGTAGATTTCATAAATACTACCCGGTGGATAAAGGAGAATCTGCCCTACGCTAAAGTGAGCGGAGGTATTAGCAACCTCTCATTCTCATTCAGGGGTAACGACACAATAAGAGAGGCAATACACTCTGTATTTCTCTATCATGCCATAGATTCCGGACTCGATATGGGGATAGTTAATCCCGGAATGCTTCAGGTTTACAGCGAAATCCCCCCTGATTTATTGGAGGCGGTTACCGACATTGTCCTTAACAGATCAGATGAGGGTACAGGCAGAGTTATTTCAATCGCAGGGAAACTTAATAACAGCAGTAAGAGTAGTGATAACTCAAAAAAGAGTGACTGGAGAGAGTTACCTGTAAAGGAGAGGATAAGATATGCACTTATCCGTGGACTTGATGAGCATATAGAGGAGGATACCGAGGAGGCCCGGAGGGAGTTTAAAAGATCTATCGAACTAATAGAGGGTACACTGATGAGTGGGATGAACGAGGTTGGAGATCTGTTTGGAGAGGGGAAGATGTTTCTTCCACAAGTTGTTAAGAGTGCAAGGGTTATGAAAAGAGCGGTAACAGCACTTGCCCCCTACATAGAGCAGGAGAGCCTTGGCGAAGAGAAGAGAAGTGCAGGAAAGCTTCTTCTTGCAACCGTAAAGGGAGATGTTCACGATATCGGGAAGAATATTGTGAGTGTAGTTCTATCATGCAATAATTATGAAATCATTGATCTTGGCGTTATGGTCACCGCAGAGAAGATAATCGAGGCAGCTATAAGGGAGAGAGTCGACTATATCGGGCTTAGTGGTCTTATCACCCCCTCTTTGGAAGAGATGGCCAATGTTGCCGCCGAGATGGAGAGAAGAGGGATCTCCGTTCCACTCCTTGTGGGAGGAGCAACAACCTCCGAGGTTCATACAGCAGTTAAGATTTCGCCTAAATATTCGGGTACTGTTATTCATGTTAAAGATGCATCTAAGGCAGCCGGAGTTCTTGCACGTCTTTCGGGAGATGAACGCAGCGAATATCTATCTTCGGTAAACCTCAAATATCAGGATATGCGGGAGTTACACAATGCAGGAGATTCTAAAAAAAGATCAGTTTCAATTGAATCGGCAAGAGATAACAGGTTTACAACCAATTGGGAAGAGATAATAGTTACAACACCCTCATATCAGGGCGTTCATTCAATTAGTGGAATCTCCACTGCAGAATTGGCAAAATATATAGACTGGACCTTCTTCTTCTATGCCTGGAAAATAAGCGGCCGATATCCGGCAATCTTCAATGACCCCGTAAAAGGGGTAGAGGCAAAGAGGTTGTATGATGATGCTCAGGAGTTTCTTAAGATCATAATCGAAAAAAACATATATGTTACAGATGCAATATTCGGAATCTTCCCTGCAGCCGCCAAAGGTGACGATGTGGCTCTTTATGATACGAGTGGTGAGAGAGAGATTTGCAGATTCCATTTTTTGAGAAATCAGGAGATAAAGACAAATGGCGCTCCCAATCTATCCCTTAGTGATTTTATCATGCCGGGAGATGAGGCTCGAGATTATATGGGGGCTTTTTTAGTCTCTGCAAAGGCAGATGAAGATAAAATATCTGAATACAGAGATGACGACTATGCTCTTATAATGTTAAGGCTGCTTGGTGACCGTCTTGCAGAGGCGGCTGCCGAGTGGCTCCATGAGAGGGTTCGTAAAGAGTTTTGGGGGTATGCAGCCAATGAGGATCTATCTGTTCCTGAGATACTATCCTCAAAATATCTAGGAATAAGACCTGCACCGGGTTATCCTGCATGTCCCGACCATAGTGAAAAAAGAGCTATCTTTGATCTGCTGGAGGCTGAGAAACGAACAGGGGTAACTCTTACAGAGAACTATACCATGGTACCGGTATCATCTGTTTGTGGATATCTCCTTGCTCATCCGGAATCTTCCTACTTCAATGTGGGAAAAATCGGAGAGGATCAGCTTAAGTGCTATTCAACAAGAAAGGGAGGTACTGCCGGTGAGGCAGAGAAGTGGCTCTCGGGAAATATTTTAAACTAATTATTAAAAGCTAAATGACAGTAATAGAGAAGATTAGAAGCAGCAAAGGGGCTCTTTTTACATTTGAACTTTTACCCCCTCTTAAAGGGCACAGCATAGAGAGAGTCTATGCATCCATTGAGCGTCTGCTTGAGTTTAACCCTGCCTATATTAACTTTACATCACACCGTAACGAGACCATCTTTAAAGATAGGGCGGACGGCTCTGTAGAGAAGAAGATAACGAGGATTCGTCCCGGGACAATAGCCCTTGCCGCTGCCGTAAAGTATAAGTACAATATTACAGTTGTTCCCCATGTTCTTTGTGGTGGATTTACAAGAGAGGAGACAGAGAATGCACTTATAGAGATGAACTTTCTTGGAATTCACGATGTGTTTGCCTTGAGAGGAGATCCGGTAAAAGGTACTCGCACATTTATTCCGGAGAGGGATGGGCACAGATACGCCAATGAGCTTGTAGAGCAGATTTCAGATCTCAATAAAGGCAAATATCTTGAGAGCTCGCTCCTAAATGGCACTCACACTTCGTTTTGTACAGGAGTGGCAGGCTATCCCGAAAAACACTTTGAGGCACCAAATATGGAGATAGATATGGCCAACCTTAAACAAAAGGTAGATGCAGGTGCAGAGTATATCGTAACTCAGATGTTTTTTGACAATTCTAAGTTTTTTAAATTTAGGGATATGTGTAGAGAGGCAGGTATAGATGTACCTGTTATCCCGGGTATAAAACCAATTTCTGCCCTGAATGATATCCGGCTTTTACCTCAGACCTTTCATATTGATCTCCCTAAGGATCTTTGCGATACTCTTTATAAATGTAAGGATGACTCTCAGGCACGCGAAGCAGGAGTAGAGTGGGCTGTTATGCAGTCGAGAGAGCTGATAAAAGAGGGAGTGCCCGGTATTCACTACTATACATTGGGAAGTTCTGATAATATTGCTAAAATTGTTAAGTCTTCATTCTAAATACAAT
>CAZCXB010000132.1:0-5448 GCA_964502485.1 uncultured Muribaculaceae bacterium
CAACAAGAGAGTTAAAACATAACTATCTCTCTTTTCGTGTAGGTTTGTTAAAAAGATTTTAGAAGAAGTTTCAAATCTTAAGCTAAATTTGGGGTGTATAATATTTAAATTATGCTTTTTCGTAAGATACATAACTACTTTTCGTTTGGCAGGTTACTAAGATTCGTTGTAGGACTTGCATTTGTTATCCAGTTGATTGTGATATCTTACAACCATATAAGCGGCTTTTATAATCTTGAAAATTACCAACACTTTCTTTTGCGACTTGGCAGGGGTTGGGCATTTAGTATCCTTGCAGGATTCCTGATATCTTACCCGGACCTTGTAGTAATTCGCTATCTTAATAAGAGCATACCGTGGGGGAGGAGGGTTATTAAAAGGATATTTATGCAGATGTGTTTTACCGTTATCTATGCAGTTATAATATCTGTTTTCATTACCCTTCTTGCTCATATAATGAGGCCATATAGAGAAGATCTCATTAGTGTGCTCATTGTAAATGCTCTAATCTACTCGGTTGTAAATCTGCTGGTGATGGCAATATTGGAGGCCTGGGTCTTCTATATCGAGAGCAACAGAGCAAGAGAGGTGGCAGAACATCTGCAGGAGGAGCTGCTTCAGGTTAAGTTTGAGGTTCTCAAGAGTCAGATTAACCCACACTTTATGTTTAACAGTCTTAATGTCCTGTCCGGGCTGATTGGTACAGATGTGAAAAAAGCACAGATGTTTATTGATGAGTTTTCTCAAATTTACCGATATGTTCTTGAGATGATTGAGCAGCCTGTTGCCCTGTTAAGCGAAGAGATAAACTTTATAAGGTCCTATCTCTTTTTACAACAGATAAGATATGGGAAAAATCTGACCTACTCTTTGAATATTCCATCCGAAAAGTTAACAATGCATCTTCCACCGCTATCGCTTCAGACATTACTGGAAAACGCTATAAAACATAATATTGTTAACGAGGAGCGGCCTTTGAACGTGGATATTCTTTGCGAGGGGAATTACCTTATTGTAAGAAACAATATTCAACCCAAAGTGTCGGGAAAATCTACAGGCGTAGGGCTTAAAAACCTCACTAAACGATATGCGCTTGTTTGTGAAACAAAACCGGTTTTTGAAATTAGGGACAACTACTATGTGGCAAGGGTTCCTCTAATAGTCCCGGAGTATTAATTAATGGCTAAAAGAGAGAAGATGAATGTACTTATTGTAGAAGATGAATCTGTTGCTGCAGATAAACTTGAGCAGATGCTTAAAGAGGAGAACTCTTCGTTTGTGGTAACCGGCAAAACCGGCTCTATAAAGGAGAGTGTGAGGTGGTTAATGAACAACACGGCAGATCTTATTTTCCTCGACATTCAACTCTCCGATGGTCTCAGTTTTAGTATATTTGAACAGGTAAGCGTAAATACCCCAGTGATCTTTACAACCGCCTACGATGAATATGCTGTTAAAGCCTTTAAACTGAACAGTATCTCCTATTTACTAAAGCCTGTAAGAAGAGACGAATTGCAGGAGAGCCTAAGGAAGTTCTCTTCACTAAAGGGGGTTTATGGTATAGATTTCGAAACTCTGCTATCTCAGATTAAAGGCAATTCGCCGGAGTATAAGAAGAGATTTCTTATACAGACAGGAAATAGGATAAGGAAAGTTGAATCAGTAGAGATCGCATATTGTTTTACGGAGGATAAGGCAGTCTATATTAAAACTTTCGATGGGGTAACTCTCCCGATGGACCACTCCTTAGACAAGCTACAGGAGATGCTCAATCCACAACAATTTTTTAGAATCAACCGCAAATACATTGTCAATATCGAGTCCATCTCAAATATGGTGGCCTATTCAAGAGCCAGAATTAAGCTCGAACTTAAGCCTGGGGCAGAGTGTCCGGAAGATACCATCGTGAGCGTAGATCGCTCATCAGCATTTAAGAGGTGGATGAACGAGTAACTTTTTTACCAATTATGCCCTGCAATGTTATTTGGTGGTTCCACAGAGAGTGATAAGGTGACTCTCTTCGCATCTTTTTTGTGAGTTGATGTACTTTGCAGAGGAGACGAATTGTTTGTAACCTGCATAGTTGGCTGCGCTTGTCATCTCCACATGGAAACCTTTAAGGGCAAGCGTATGGTAGGCATTCTCAATTTCTGAATCATCAACCGCTACTATCCAGGCATCTATCTCTGCCATTTTTGCCAGAATATCACCTCCGTTTGCAGGATTAGCTATTGCAATACCATCTGCAACTGTACCTCTGTTAACAACAGGCTCCAGAATTGGGGCTTTGTCTGCCACAGAGGTGTCTCTTTTTTTGTGCCATCTTTTGTAGGACTCATAGATTGGTGCACAGGCTGATGCCTGAATGCAGATAATTTGAGGGAAGCTCTTTACCTTACCAGCGGCAATGAGCTCTTGGATTCCGTAATAGACACCATAGAAGAGAGTTCCGTTACCCAAAGGGATGTAGATGTTATGGGGAAGCACCCCCTCCATCTGCTCAAACACCTCAAAGATATAAGATTTCATCCCCTGAGAGAAGTGTGGATTATAGACATGACTTGCATAGTACTTCTCCCCCTTAGAGACCTCCTTTAAGGCCGCGGCAGCAACATCTTCTCTCGTCCCCTTTATCATCACCACATTAGCCCCGAAATCCTCAATCATCTTTATCTTTTTTGCAGAGGTGGACTCTCCGAGGTAGATATCTGCCTTAATACCCACTCTGGCGGCGTAGGCGGCAACTGAGCACCCTGCGTTACCGCTGCTGTCCTGAATGACATGCTTTACCCCATTTTTGAGGGCATGCTCCATCATTACAACTGTGCCTCTGTCTTTAAATGAGAGGGTAGGCATCATATAATCTAACTTGGCGTAGAGCCCTTTCTCAAGTTCTACTATTGGAGTATTCCCCTCACCCATAGATGGATATATAGTAATACCTTTTTGAAAAAAGTTTCTGTTCAAACTAATTCGGATTAGATATTGTCACTTTTTAGTCAACCTTCCGAACACTTGAACCACCGGAGAGTTTTGTGGATATCTCAGGATCACCTTTGTATCGTACCGTAGTGCCTCCTGAACCTGAAACTATAAGGTTTTCTCTTACAGTCAACTCTGCCGAAGCACCTCCTGACATTGAGGCTTTGCACTCTTGTGCCTCAAGTTCAAAATGTTTGTGAGAGGCACCTCCTGATGAGCTTATTGAAATATAATTTACCGCTCCGCTAAGCTCAGACCTTGATCCACCTGACATATCAAGTGAAAGTTTATCAAGATAAACCTCACCAAAGATCCTTCCACCTCCGCTTGCCGTAACTTTGAGACTCTCTCCGCTCCATCCGTTGGAAAGATTTACCTTACCTCCTCCGCTCGTACTAATAGCCGATATATTATCGCAGGATAAGTAGATCTTTACATCTGCCTTTCCTGTAAATCCCACTCCGTCTTCCCTTTTAATGACAAGGGAGTTACCAATGTTTTCGATAATAATATACTCATGAATGTTCTCAAAAGTTTCAACTACCAGTGAGTTGGTTTGGTTTTGTGTAATAATCAGTTCAAAACCATTTGACACAGATACTTTTTCAAACTCTCCTAATGCTCTTTCAGCCTTTATGTACTCACCTGAAGGTACTACATAATAGAGATTTATACATGAGAAAAAAGCAAATAGAGAGACAAGTGCAATTAATAGATTGATATTCTTTTTCATATTTTCCGTTTAGTTTAATGAAGTTTAATACATAATATAAATTAGACGAAATATAGTAAAAAAAAGTTGCAATCAGCGACAATAAAGTTTAACAGTATTTGCATTTACAGTAAAAGCGTTTACTTTTGTAGTACTTAACCAGATCTTAAATCTACCTGATATGAAAAAACTACTATCCCTATTAATTATTAGTATGCTCTGTATAATCTCTTATTCACAGAGCTCATCAACACAGAGTCCGGCATCCAAATCCCCTTTTTTAATAGAGAAGGGCAATACATCAATTAAGTTTGGTGCATTTGTAAGATTTGTGACTTTTGCCGATTTTGACGGAGTTGTTCCAAATTATGATTTTATCAGCTCTACCATGTCTGCTCCAAATCAATGGGATAAGCAATCAAGATTGAGCATGGATGCATCTGGTACAAGATTAAATATGAAGGCAGTACAAAAATTGGATGGGTTTGGAGATGTTGAATTTTTTGTTGAGGCCGATTTTAGAGGGACCGGAGACGCTCTGAGACTAAGACATGCCTATGTTTCATTTAAGGGGCTGATTGTCGGCCAGACATGGAGTTTTATGACCGATTTTCTGGCAAATGCACCTACAATTGATGTTCAGGGTGTCAGCTCCCGTACTTTCTTTCGTACACCTTTGATTGGGTATAGAGCTAGTATTAACGACAAACTCAGCTACGGACTCTCTCTTGAATTTCCAAGAAGCAAGATCTCTGCAACTAACGTAACACGTGCAGTCAATCAAAGATATCCTGATATTCCTGTTTTTCTTATGTTTAAAGGGAAGAGAGCTCACCTTAAAGTGGCTGGATTGCTAAGGGCAATTGATTATGGAGTAAACAGTACAGAGAAGGTGGAGAGTGTAATTGGAGCCGGAGCTCAAATAAGCGGTTCTGTAAAATTGTCCGAAAGATTTATGCTTGTATCGCAAGGTATTTATGGTAAGGGTATCGCAAGATATATAAATGACCTTGCAGCTCTAAATCTGGATCTTGTACCCGGATCTGATAACAACACTCTTATGACCCTCCCTATGTACAGCTTCTCGCTTGGTGCAAGAGCAGACATTAGCAAAAAGCTTTATGGTACAGCTAACTTCTCTGTTGCCGCTCTTGCTAATAAGAAAGATTACTACTCACCTTCTGAGTATCATAAAGGCAACTATTTTTCTGCCTCTCTATTCTGGACAAGGGTCAAAAACCTCACAATTGCCGGAGAGTACCTTCATGGTTACCGTTTGAATATGAATGAGACTCACGGGACAGCAAATAGAGTTCAGCTAATGTTTATGTATAGCTGGTAGCTTTTGCTTACATTCTGTTTCTTATCTCCTGCTGAGCCTGGCGGAGAATCTGACGCTCAATTGAATATAATTTCATAATCTCCTTTGGCTTAATAATGGTTTTAAATTCATAAAAGTACTTCTCCCTCAAAAGGAGAAGTCTTTTTGATTTATCAGTCTGTTTAATAAAGTTCTCTTCAATTTGGGTGTCGGAGAATTGTTCAAAGTCAGACTCCAGGGGGAGAAGTCCTTCATAACGACTATTGAGCTCAAATATTTCTGTAATGTACAATCTGTATATCTGATCGAACATTGAGATATCTTTGCTATCAATTGAGATATTTTTCTTAATCTCGGATAGTTGTCTCTCCATCAACAGAGCTCTTACTCTTGGCATCCCGGGTCTTATCTGAGCAGTTAATATGGAATTTAC
>CAZCXB010000133.1:0-5427 GCA_964502485.1 uncultured Muribaculaceae bacterium
TTAAGTATTGTTACCATGTTATCAGTTTTCTTAATAGTAGTTAATGCTAATGCGCTTATATTTAGAAATATGCAAAACCTGCCTCGAAAATATGCTCAAGACTTGCTCACAACATGCTCACGATATACTCAAGCTCTCGTTTGCTAACAGATCACTTAAACAGTTAGTCGTGGACACTCTGTTATCGAAGCATATTACCGGTCTGCCGGGTACTTTACCAAAATGGGTATAAAGTTTGCAGCTTATTTAACTATTTTTGTACCTAATTTTGGATATATAATGTGCCTAATTGGATATACGATGTACCAAATTTTGGATATATAATGTGCCTATTTTGGATAAATTATTTATAGAAAACCGTCAAAAAATCAATTAATAATGGATATAAAATCAGTAGAGATGGCTCTAAGGGGTGTGCTGCACCCGGTTAAAGAGGTAGATATAGTAACATTGGGGATGGTGGAGGATATTAAGGTTGAGGAGGGCAAGGTGCGATTTAAGCTGGTCTTCCCCTCGCCGGATGCTCTATCTTCTTCTATTAAAAAGAGTTGCGAGGAGGCGATAAGAGCTGCACTCCCCGGAGAGGAGTTTAAGATTGCAATAATGGAGTTGGTGAGAGAGCGTAAGATTCAAAAACGCCAAACGGTGGCTCTTGGTCAGGAGGCTTTGGCAAATGTACGTCATATAGTTGCCATAGCAAGTGGAAAGGGTGGAGTCGGGAAATCTACGGTTTCGGTGAATCTGGCTATTGCCCTTGCTAAGGCAGGATTTCGTGTGGGGCTATCTGATGCTGATGTTTACGGCCCCTCTGTTCCTAAGATGACTGATACCGAAAATGCTCAGCCTTTGGTAGATGACTCTTCCGGAAAGGATATGATAATTCCTATTGAGAAGTATGGGGTGAAATGGATGTCAATTGGTTACTTCTCTAAGCCGGACCAGCCGCTTATCTGGAGGGGTCCTATGGCAAGCAACGCTTTAAAGCAGATGATACTTCAGGTTGAGTGGGGAGAGCTGGATTTTTTGCTTATAGATCTTCCTCCCGGAACCGGTGATATCCATATCTCT
Source organism: uncultured Muribaculaceae bacterium (assembly GCA_964502485.1). Classification (GTDB taxonomy): domain Bacteria; phylum Bacteroidota; class Bacteroidia; order Bacteroidales; family UBA932; genus Bact-08. Next base: position 1,069 of record CAZCXB010000133.1, read on the forward strand.
CTTGTTCAGGACATTCCTCTATCGGGAGCGATTGTGGTAAGCACTCCTCAGCCGGTAGCTCTTGCCGATGTTGAGAAGGGAATCAATATGTTTCGTTCCAAAAATATTGACAAGCCTATTCTTGGTCTTGTAGAGAATATGTCATGGTTTACACCTGCAGAGCTGCCGGAGAATCGGTACTATATTTTCGGGAAAGATGGATGTAAGGAGATGGCGAAGAAGTTTAATGTCCCTCTACTGGGACAGATTCCTCTTATCCAGTCAATTCGTGAAAACGGAGACGATGGGACACCATCTGCACTTAATGACCTTGAGCCCGGGAAGAGCTTTCACTCTCTTGCAGGAAAGATAATATCCATATTGGAATAGACCTTAATTGCTGTAGACCTTAATTGCTATAGATCTTAGTTGCTATAGACCTTAATTGCTGTAGACCTTAGTTGCTATAGACCTTAATTGCTGTAGATCTTAATAGTTATGAATCCGTATTTATCCGGCCTGAGTGAGATGATCCCGGGTCGGATATCTCCTTATATTTATTGAGTCGTTTACTCCAGCGCTCACGTGCATACTGCTGCATATCAGAATTTTCGTCTCTCTCATCCATGATTTCAAGACCAAGTATTGTCTCAATAATATCCTCAAGTGTTACAATTCCTTCAAACCCTCCGTACTCATCAACAACAAGGGCAATATGCGCCTTTTTTGAGAGGAGTTTCTCCCAAAGTACAGTTATCGGCTGCATATTGGGGACAACAACAATTGGCCTTTTGATTGAAGAGAGTGTAATTCCGAAATTATCACTTGCCATATGCTCAGTCACATCGTGTCTGTAAACAAACCCTGAGAAATCCTCTCTGCTCTCTGCAGAGAAGACCGGGATACGTGAGAAATTTCTGTAACTTTTAACTTTATAGAACTCCTCTATGGTCATATCCTCTGGAGCAGTCTCAACCACAACCCTCGGAGTCATGATGTCCTCAACCTTTACACTCCTAAGCTTGATTATATTATGGATAATCTTACTCTCTGCATTTCCGATAACACCCTCCTGTTCTCCAATATCCACAATTGCAGAGAACTCCTCCCTGCTCACTGTGGGCTCACCACTACTACCTCCAGAGATTATCTTTGTAAACATCTCCGAAATAACAACCAACGGGTAGGTAATATATACCATTGCATTAATGATTCTGCCAGAAGCCATAGCAATGGATTTCCAGTAGTAGGAGCCAATAATCTTTGGTAGAATCTCCGAAAAGACAAGTATAAGAAGTGTAAGTATGGCAGAAATAATTGCAAAGTAGGCATCCCCGAAAACAATTGCTGCCTGGGCTCCTACACCTGCTGCTCCAACAGTGTGAGCAACAGTGTTCAATGAGAGAATTGCAGATAATGGCCTATCTATGTTTTGCTTTAGCTTGCGAAAAATTGAGGCCGACTTTGCATCCTGACTCTCCTTCATAGATATGAATGACATTGGGGTTGTAAGCAACACCGCCTCCATTACCGAACATAGAAAAGAGATTGTTAGTGCAAGTAGCAGATAAAAAATCAGCAGTCCCATAGTTTAATTAGTTGTGGTCATTATTATATAAGTAATATAAAAAGCATTGTTGAATCTTTGGTTCAAGGAGTATCACGACACTATCTCTTTACGGTGCTCTTCAAAAAAAGTTCGTCCATTTGCGACTCATCAATTTTTGAGGGGGCGTCCAGCATCACGTCGCGGCCGGCATTGTTCTTGGGGAATGCAATGTAGTCGCGAATGGTCTCCTGACCTCCAAAGAGTGCACAGAAACGATCAAACCCAAAAGCAATTCCACCGTGAGGCGGTGCACCAAACTTAAATGCATTAATTATAAACCCAAATTTATACTCTGCCTCTTCGGACGAGAAACCCAGAACCTCAAACATCCTCTTCTGAACGGCAGAGTCGTGTATCCTTATAGACCCACCCCCAATCTCGGTTCCGTTTAATACAAAGTCATAAGCATTGGCAGCAACCTCTGCAATCTCCTCTCTGTTATTACTGTAGAACTTATCCATATCCTCAGGTTTAGGTGAAGTGAATGGATGGTGCATTGCATAAAAACGCTGACTCTCTTCGTCCCACTCAAGCAGCGGAAAATCATATACCCAAAGCGGAGCGTAGTGGTCACTCTTGCGAAGAGCAAGCCGATTCCCCATCTCAATACGAAGTGTTCCCAAAGCCTCCTGAGTACTCTTCTTATCCCCGGCCAGAATTAGAATCAGATCTCCAACCTTTGCCCCCACTCTCTCTGCAATTGCAGATAGATCTTGCGGAGTGTAGAATTTATCTACAGATGATTTTATTCCATCTTCGGCAACCCTGATATATACTAGCCCCTTGGCGCCTATCTGCGGACGTTTAACCCACTCGGTAAGCTCATCAATCTGTTTGCGAGTATAGGAGGCCGCCCCCTCGACACAAATTGCACCAACATATTGGGCCGAGTCAAAAACAGGGAAGCTCTTACCGCTAACCAAATCTTCCCTCACACTCTCTAAACTATTATCTGTTGTAGAGCTCTTTTTGGTACAAATGTTCTTCAACTCTGCAATCTTCATCCCAAAACGAATATCCGGCTTGTCCGAACCATAATATCTCATTGCATCTGCATATGAAATCCTTGGAAATTGATCTGCAAGCTCAAGACCCAAAACATTTTTGAAAAGAGCCTTGGTCATCCCCTCAAATGTGTTGAGAATATCCTCCCTCTCAACAAAAGACATCTCACAGTCGATCTGGGTAAACTCCGGCTGTCTGTCTGCACGAAGATCCTCGTCACGGAAGCAGCGCACAATCTGGAAATATCTGTCGTAGCCTGCAACCATCAATAGCTGCTTAAAAGTTTGAGGACTTTGAGGAAGAGCGTAAAATTCACCCAGATTCATTCTCGAAGGGACAACAAAATCGCGGGCCCCCTCCGGTGTAGACTTTATCAGAACAGGAGTCTCTACCTCTATAAATCCTATACTATCCAGATATTTACGCGTCTCCTGAGCCATCTTGTGTCTCAACTCAAGCGCCTTTTTGAGAGGATTACGGCGAAGATCTAAATAGCGATATTTTGCACGAATCTCTTCACCTCCGTCACTCTCATCTTCAATTGTGAATGGTGGTGTAACAGATGCATTAAGTACATTAATTGCAGATATCTTAATCTCAATATCGCCGGTAGGCATCTTTGCATTCTTGCTGCTTCTCTCAACAACCAAGCCACTTGCCTGAATAACATATTCACGCCCAAGCCTCTCTGCCACTTCATTAAGCTCATGGCTAATACTGTCGTCAATAACAAGTTGGGTAATGCCGTAACGATCGCGCAGATCTAAAAAACTCATCCCTCCCATTTTACGGATTCTCTGAACCCATCCGGCTAAAGTGACCTGTTGACCTGCATTACTTATGCGTAACTCTCCGCAAGTGTGTGTTCTGTACATGTAAAAGCTTTTTATCTATTCTTAATTAACCTGCAAATATAATAATAAATCAGAGCTCTCAGGTTAGAGAAAAGTGTAATGTGCCGCTCATCTACTTGGCAGGGGCGTAAGTTGCTGCTTCGGGAAGAATCTTCTTTATATTGGCTATTCTGTTTGCATCAGATGGGTGAGTACTGAAGAACTCCATGGTACCACCTTTTCCATCACTCATCTTCTCCCAAAAACCCGGAGCAACATTAATATCATATCCCGCCATTGCCATAATTATCAGGCCCAGACGATCTGCCTCGTACTCATGTTTTCTTGAGTATGGCAACAACACACCAAGTTGTGTCCCAACTCCAAAGGCAAGACCAAAGAGCATCTGTGTTTTTTGACTTTCACTCCCCATATATGCAGCAAGTGCCTGTCCGGCAACCCCCACAAGTGCCTCCTGACTCATTCTCTCATTTCCATGCTTTGCAAGTGCGTGGGCTATCTCGTGCCCCATTACAACAGCCACCAGATCCGGGGTGTTGGTGATTTTCATTATCCCTTCATAGAAAACAATGTTGCCGTTTGGAAGACAGAATGCATTTACCTGGTCGCTCTTTACAAGATCAAATTTCCATGTAATGCCCTCCAAAGAGCTCTCCCAACCTTTCTGTTTAACATACCTCTCTACTGCCTGAGTAAGATCTGTTCCCACCTTTTTTACCATTGCTGTTTGCTGAGCATTATTTGAAAGGGAAGAGGTGCTCATAATCTCTGTATAGGCCTGGTCACTTAGAGATGTCAACTCCCCCTGGCTAAAAAGAAGCATCTGATTTCTTCCGGTAATCATCACCTTTCCGCAGGAAAGTATCATCACTCCCACCAAAACAAAGAGCATAATCTGTATATACTTTTTCT
>CAZCXB010000134.1:0-5320 GCA_964502485.1 uncultured Muribaculaceae bacterium
AATATTATAGAATGAACATTTTAGTAGTAGGGGCCGGAGGTCAGATTGGCACAGAACTAATCCCGCATCTTCAATCCTTGTATGGCGAAGATAATGTAATCGCATCAGATCTCAAAAAGGATATTGTCAGCAGACTCCAGGAGAGTTGCAGAGCTTTGGCATTTGATGCCCTCGATATGGACTCATACAGAGATGTTGTCTCTAAATACAAAATTGACCGTATCTATAATCTTGTTGCACTACTATCTGCAACAGGCGAAAAAAACCCACAGTTGGCATGGAGCATAAATATGGGTGCACTTATAAATTCACTCGAGCTTGCAAGAGAGTACAGATGCTCTGTTTTCACCCCAAGCTCCATTGGTGTATTCGGACACTCGACTCCTCATACAAACACCCCTCAGGACACTGTAATGAGGCCGGACACCATATATGGCGTTTGTAAAGTATCCGGAGAGCTTATGAGTGACTACTACCACTCCAGATTTGGAGTTGATACCAGGAGCGTACGTTTCCCGGGGATTATATCAAACGGAGCTTTGCCCGGAGGGGGAACTACAGATTATGCCGTTGAGGTTTTCTATGAGATTCTTAAAAGCGGACACTATACATGCCCTATACCTGAGAACACATATATGGATATGCTATATATGCCCGATGCCTTGGAAGCCTGCACTATACTTATGGATTGTGATCCTGACAGGCTTATTCACAGGAACAGCTTCAACGTTACAGCAATGAGCTTCTCACCTAAAGAGCTCTTTGAGGCTATCTCCCGCAGAGTACCCGGTGCATCTTTCTCTTATGATATAGATCCTGTTAAAGAGAAGATCTCTGCATCATGGCCGGACTCAATGGATGACTCTTGTGCAAGGGATGAGTGGGGATGGAATCCGCAATGGAGTCTTGAATCCATGGTGGACGACATGCTTAGTGCAATCAAGGTAAAGCTTGAACTTTAGAAAAGCGACTGCAGGCATATTTCCTGCGGGGCTGAACAACTCTCTATTTGGGAGCCATTCTGTAAAGCGCTACAGCAATTAAGGAATAGAGCATATTTGGAACCCAAAGTGCAATCCATGGGGGAAGGACTCCTGCGTGTACAAACATTTGGCTGAATCTTAGAAACAAAATATATGAAAAACTGAGCATCAGCCCAATTCCCATATTAATACCTATGCCCCCCTTCTTCTTTCTTGCAGAGAGAGAGACGCCAATGAGTGTAAGTATAAAAGCAGAAAATGGTAGTGCAAATCTGGTCTGTTTCTCTATTTGAGAGTATATTACCCTTTTGTCGCCTCTCATCTTCTGTGTTCTGATATGGTCGTTGAGCTCTCTGTAGTTATAAGATTCGACAATATTGTCTCTTCTGTTCAGATCACTTATAGATAGATTAATAATCGTATCCATTGTCTGCCCTCCGGTTATTATCTGTCTATCGGTTCCTATCTTTCTCAAATGATAATTATATAGTCTCCAGCCATTTATCGTTGTATCCCATATTGCAGACTCAGCGCTGAGTTTTGATACTATGGTATGTCCTTCTATTGTTTCGAGGGTAAATTTTGATGCAATGTTACTCCAGCTGTTGTAGGACTCCATATAGACATAGTTCCCCGGAGAGAGTTGCAGATGGATGTTCTTGTTGGTATTTATGAATTTGTCTTTAATATACTTGTCTGTAAAATCGAGTCTTACCTTATTTGCGGGAGGGATGACAAAGAGACTGAGAGAGAGGCTGAAAACTGCAATAGCAGCTGCAGAGATGATATATGGAACCAACATTCTCCTAAAGCTGATTCCTCCTGCGAGTATTGCAACTATTTCACTGTGAAATGCAAGTTTTGAGGTAAAAAAGATAACAGCTATAAAGACAAAGAGGGCACTGAACATATTCATAAAATAGGGGATAAAGTTTGCGTAGTACTGCACTACTATCGCCTCAAGTGTTGCACCCTTATCTACAAAATTATTTATCTTTTCACTAACGTCAAATATTATTACAATAACAATAAATATCAGAATAGCAAAGAAGTAGGTTCCAATAAACTTCTTTATTATATATTTGTCTAGTATAGTGATTCCGGAATTCATATTCAACTATAGTTTTGTTTCGAGAGACTTTACAACACTCACCTTCCAACTCTTAAAATCCCCTGATTTAATATGAGCTCTTGCATCTTTTACCAGCTTAATATAGAAAGCCAGATTATGCTCACTCGCAATCTGAGCTCCTAACATCTCTCCTGATACAAAAAGATGCCTTAGGTATGCCTTAGAATAGGTTTTATCCACAAAAGAGGTGCCATCCTGATCTATCGGAGAGAAGTCATCTGCCCACTTTTTATTTCTTATATTGATCATCCCGGCAGATGTGAAGAGCATTCCGTTTCTGGCATTTCTTGTTGGCATAACGCAGTCAAACATATCTATCCCCCTCTCAATCGCCTCTAAAATATTTGCAGGGGTACCGACACCCATCAGATATCTTGGTTTCTCAACAGGGAGAAGCGGGTCCAAAACCTCGAGCATTTGATACATCACCTCGGCCGGTTCGCCAACAGATAAACCCCCTATAGCATATCCTTCACGATTGAGAGATACAGCGTGTTCTGCCGCCTCTGCTCTAAGGTCAGGAAAGACACAGCCTTGGATAATAGGGAAGAATGCCTGTGAATATCCGTAATGTGGCTCAGTTGAGTCAAAATGGCTAATACCTCTCTCTAACCACTTTTGAGTAAGTGTGAGTGATTTTTTTGCATATTTATGGTCTGAATCTCCCGGTGGGCACTCATCTAAAGCCATAATTATATCGGCTCCTATAATCCTCTGTATATCCACTACACCCTCAGGTGTAAAGAGGTGTTTAGATCCATCTATATGAGAACGAAATATACAACCCTCATCTGTCAGCTTTCTGTTCTCTGCCAGAGAAAAGACCTGGTAACCTCCGCTATCGGTAAGAATTGGTCTATCCCATGAGATAAATTTATGCAGCCCGCCTGCACGTTGTATTATATCAAGTCCGGGACGTAAGTAGAGGTGATATGTGTTCCCCAGGATAATCTGAGCTTTGATGTCTTCTTTTAAATCTCTGTGATAAACACCTTTTACCGATCCGACAGTTCCGACAGGCATAAAAACAGGTGTCTCGATTACTCCGTGATCTGTATAAAGAAGCCCGCATCTTGCCGAAGATTCAGGGTCTTTCGCTATCTTTTCAAATCTCATACTCTTTTATAAACAACCCTCAAAGATAATAATATAATAGCTATATTTGTCTCTTGTTGCTAATTCAAAACTATAAACACGTGAAAAGATCACTGCTAACTCTGATTATCTCACTCCTTTCAATTATCCCTGCATGGGCACAGGAGAATAACCACCACCACAATAGAGATCCACATACAATTTCGGTTGCAGCACCGGACTCACTAATGGCTTTAGAGGTTACTGCACAGGCTGAGAACCCTTATAAGGATATCCTGGCAAAAAAAGAGCTGAAGTTTAACCTATGGTCAATTCTCCGCGGGATTTTCGGTATGGCATCTCTAATATTTATTGCATGGCTGTTCAGTATGGACAGAAAAAAGGTAAACTGGAAGACGGTTGGATTTGCCCTATCTATGCAGTTTGTAATTGCAATTTCTGTAATTGCCTTTCCTGCTGTGCAATCAATTTTTGAATTTCTTGGAGGAATTTTTGTTGCCGTTCTTGACTGGACAAAGGCAGGCTCCACCTTCCTCTTTGGTTCTCTAATGAATGTCAATAATTTCGGGTTTATATTTGTTTTACAGATTCTCCCTACAATAATATTCTTCTCTGCTCTCACAAGTCTCTTCTTCTATCTTGGGATACTGCAGAGAGTTGTATGGGCAATGGCCTGGTTGCTCTCAAAAACACTTAAACTCACCGGTGCAGAGTCTCTATCAACCGCCGGAAATATATTTCTGGGACAAACTGAGGCACCTCTTATGGTTAAGGAGTATATCCCAAAAATGACAAAGAGTGAGATAATGCTCATTATGACTGCTGGGATGGCTACAATGGCAGGAGGGGTCCTTGCCGCCTATATCGGGATGCTTGGCGCAGGAGACAGAGTTCTTGAGCTTGAGTTTGCAAAGCATCTGCTCTCTGCATCAATAATGGCTGCGCCCGGTGCTATTGCCATAGCAAAAATCCTCAAACCTCAGACTGAGGAGATCGATAACACCGTAGAGGTTCCAAAGGAGAAAATTGGCAAGAATGTATTGGATGCAATCTCCAACGGAACAACAGAGGGGCTTAAGCTGGCTGCAAACGTTGGGGCAATGCTGCTTGTCTTTTACGCTTTAATTGCGGGTTTTAACTCAATCTTTATGAAGGCAGGAGAGCTTGTATCTCTCAATCCGGTTATTGCAGATTTTACAAACGGAAGATATGAGGGTCTTTCACTTCAGTTTATCCTTGCTTATCTCTTTGCACCGATAATATGGCTTACCGGTGTATCGGGAGCTGATCTCGATCTTGTGGGACGTCTGCTGGGCGAGAAGTTGATAATGACAGAGTTTATCGGATATCAAAGTCTTGCAGAGATGATACGAACAGGTCAATTTGTCTCTACAAAATCGATTATTATGGCAACATATGTGTTGTGCGGGTTTGCCAACTTTGCCTCAATCGGGATACTGATTGGTGGAGTTGGAAGCATGGCTCACAATCAAAAACCTGTGCTCTCTGCTTTTGGTTTCCGCTCTCTGCTTGGAGCCACGCTTGTAGCGCTTATGTCTGCGGCAATGGTCGGGATGCTGATAGAGTAATCTATCAGCGTCTTACACACTTAGGAAGCTTGTATGAACGATACAAGGCCGGATCACTGTTCTCTATACACTCCGTTGGGTCACAGCAGGTCAGACACACTCTTTTAATGGCCTTAAATCCAAGAAGTTCGATGTCTGATGAGTAGAAGTTACTCTTTACAGGCTCTTGACGCATTAAGTCTGTACTCAGATATTTTTTATTATCATCCGAGAATATAGTTACAACATTGGAGTTTGCCCCCCTCATATTCTGAGCAATAAGAGCCCCAATAAAATTCGCTCCGGAAGATATACCCACGGCTAGTCCAAGTTCTGCAGATAGTTTCTGGGCCATGATAATTGCATCTCCATCATCTACCTGGATAATCTCATCCAGCTCGTTTAACTTGACAATTTCCGGAATAAATTCATCTGATATGCCCTGAATACGATGGCTACCAACCTTATACCCAGTAGTAAGTGTAGGGGAGTTCTGTGGTTCCAGAGCATGAAGCTTGATACCGGGGTTCATCTCTTTAAGG
>CAZCXB010000135.1:0-2978 GCA_964502485.1 uncultured Muribaculaceae bacterium
TTATCTGCCCAACTCCCTTTAAGACCGATACTCTCTGCAGTGAGTTCAAAATGAGCCATTGCGATTCCCATATCCAGCTCATGCATCCCCATCCTTTCATATACCTGGTTTTTAGGCCTCTTGAAAAAGTGGAACACCCCATTTTGACTATCAAAATAGACTCTCCACGGCTGAGAATTACTGGAAGATGGTGCAAGTCTCACCATCTCTAGTACCATTTTATATTCACCGGCAAGCTCTGCCTCGAGAGGAGCCAATGTATCTGAATTAAAAAAGAGCTTATCCCAGTGAAGTCTTTGAGAGGCATTTGCAGAGAAGCGGACCATCTTCTCTCTTGTAGAACGTTTAGAAGCAGGGTAGCCGATAAGCACCAGCCCGGGAACAACGTACCCCTCCTTTGTTACAATATCGCTAAAATATTCATGATCAAAATAGCCGATCCAGCAGGTACCAAGCCCAATCTCGGTTGCTTTCAGCACAAGCTTCTGCATCTTATAACCGTAGTTAACCCTCTCAAAAGGTTCATTTTTAGTTATTCCAAGCAGATAGCTGTTGTTCCCCTGTATTGCCCCGTAGAGAAGCTTCATCTTCTTCTCCTGCGGACCCTTCTCAAGAAGGAATATAGCCTCCCCGGAATCGCGATTATCTAATAAACCGCTGCTGTTTTGGGCGATAAAACTCTCTACACTTCTCTTATGCTCTGGTGAAAGATACTCCCCCGTAAAAGTACGGGTAGATGTTCTCTTTTGAATTATTTCACTGATATCCATGTTGTTGGTCATTTATTTTAAATTTTTTAATGGGGGTCTGACCCCAATTGTTTGTTTGGGGTCTGACCCCCATTTCCCAAAAATGGTCCACAATGCTTGGCAAGGTCCACAACCCTTGGCAAGGTTACCCCTTTCCGATCTGGTAGACTTTGAAGCCAATTGCAGATAGTTTGTCTTTATCTATGATTGTGCGCCCGTCAAATACAAATGCCGGTTTCTTCATGTTGTCAAAAATTCTTTGCCAGTCATAAGTTCTAAACTCATCCCATTCGGTAAGGATTGCAATTGCATGAGAATCGCGGCAAGCTTCGTAAGGATCAGCCTCTGCCTTTAAGCGTTTGGTATTCTCTTCGTTGCTGCGAGTCGCCAGATGCTCAAGATCGCTATACATCTGAGACTGAGTAACCTTTGGATCGTAAACAGATATATTGGCAGTCTCATCGATAAGATAATCTGCAACATACATAGCAGCCGTCTCACGGGTGTCATTTGTATCCTTTTTGAAAGCCCATCCCAGAAATGCAATCTTTTTATCTGCAACAGTATTGAAAAGCGAAGTGACAATATTCTCTGCAAACCTCCTGCGCTGATAACTATTGATAAGCAAAACCTGCTCCCAATAATCGGCAACCTCATTTAAACCAAGAGTCGAGGCAATATAAACCAAATTAAGAATATCCTTCTGAAAGCAAGAGCCACCAAAGCCCACCGAAGATTTGATGAACTTAGATCCAATTCTGCTATCTGCCCCGATAGCGCGCGAAACCTCCTCTACATCGGCTCCGGTTTTTTCGCAGATAGCGCTCATTGCATTTATAGAAGAGACGCGTTGGGCTAAGAAAGCATTAGCAGTTAATTTAGAGAGCTCAGATGACCAGAGGTTGGTTTTTATAATTCTCTCTGCAGGTAGCCAGTGCTCATAAATTGCAGCAAGAGAGTCAATTGCTTCTCTGCCCTCAGCCGTTGAGTGATCACCACCAATCAGCATCCTGTCGGCATGCTGAAGGTCATTTACAGCTGTACCCTCAGCTAAGAACTCAGGGTTGGAGAGAATCTGGAACTTAATCTGGTTTCCGGTATTCTCAAGAATTGTTTTAATAGTCTGCGCAGTCCGAACAGGAATAGTACTCTTTTCCACGATAATCTTCTCCTCAGTAGCAATATCAGCTATCTTTCTGGCACAAAGCTCGATATACTTTAAATCTGCCGCTTTACCCTTACCCTTACCATAAGTTTTTGTAGGGGTATTTACAGATATAAAGATCATCTGAGCCTCTTTGATCCCTTTGTCTATATCAGTAGAAAAGAACAGATTGCGACCCCTAACTTGAGCAACAATCTCTTTAAGACCAGGTTCATAAATTGGGAGATTATCTAAATCGTCACCATTCCAGTCATTTATGCGATCTGCATTAACATCTACAACTGTAACTTTTATCTCCGGACAGTTATGAGCAATCACTGCCATTGTCGGACCACCAACATAACCGGCACCAATGCAACAAATATTAGTAATTTTTTTCATAAGGTTAGTTTAAATTTTGCACTCAAATGTACAAAAAAATGAGACCTTGGCAAGGGTTGTGGCAGGGGTTCATTGGCCAAGGTCCACAACCCTTGCCAAGGTCAGCTGTGTTTCATCTATATTGTGGGTTACGAATATTACGGTGCGTCTGTCCTCTTTCCAGATTTGTGAAAACCACTGCATCATACTCTCTTTTAGTGAGAAGTCCAACCCGTTAAGCGGCTCATCCATCAATATGATATCGGAGTGGCAGGCAAATGCCCGGGCTATTGAGACACGTTGACGCATCCCGCCACTCAGCTGAGAGGGGTAATAGCCGGCAAAACCATCCAGCTTAACTTTACGAATAAGAGCATCGGCTTCGTCCCGCCTTTGGACCGGCGACAAATCACCGCCAAGTACAAACTCAATATTCTCCCTAACTGTCTTCCATGGCAGCAGGCGCGGCTCCTGAAAAATATATGAGAAGACCTTATTCTCAAAACCTATAAGAGTTCCACTGTCCGGCAAAATAATTCCACCAATAATATTGAGCAAGGTACTCTTTCCGCAACCGGAAGGCCCAAGAATACAGGTGATTGTGCCCTCCTCAATATCGAGGTTGAAATCCCGGAACAGAGTCACCCCATTAAAACTCATATTAAGATTTTTTATCTGAAATCCCATCTTCGAATTCTCCATCT
>CAZCXB010000135.1:3078-5302 GCA_964502485.1 uncultured Muribaculaceae bacterium
TCCATCTGCGACCTATCCATTATTGAACCCTCCATTTTAAAACCCTCTTTTCGTAAAGACGAATAATCTTCTCAAAAGCAAAACTGATAAGAATAGCAATAAGAGTCCAGGCGATTACCGCCTCAACATTCAAATAAGTCTGAGCCGCCTGCATCTTTGTCCCAATACCATACCTCGGCTGACTCAGCACCTCTCCAATAATAATAGCCCTCCAGCCAATACCCATAGCACTCGAAGCCCCACTTACAATAAAAGGCATAATAGCAGGAATATACAAATCATGCAAAATCTTTCTTCTGTCAACCCTGTAAAACTTAGCCATCTGAACAAGATTCGGGTCAACACTCTTGATACCATCAGCCACATTTGTGCAGATAAAAGGGAACATCGTAAGCATCGCTATAAAGACAGGAACAACGCTTGGATTAAACCAGATAAGAGCCAGCAAAATAAGGGAGATAACAGGGATAGAGCGGATAGTTACCAAAAAAGGGGAGATAAAAGTGTTGAAATCCTGTCGCAATCCGGCCCAAATCCCAACTAATAGACCCAGCGCTGCAGATATAAAAAAGCCAAACAACCCGCGAATCACCGTAGCCCCTACAACTTTGATAAACCCCACATCACCAATCAACCCAACAACAGAGATAAAACTCTTATGCGGATAAGGGACAATCAGGTCTGAGTCAAAGTACCATGCAGCAATCTGCCATAACGACATCATTAAAGCAATTGAAATCAGAGTTATAAAGTGCTTTCTAGTAAATAAAATTTTCATCAGCCATTTTTCCCCCAATAATCTCAGGATTAATATCATAAAAAACCTTAAGGTACCTATCTATCTCCTCCCTGATCCCGGCAGCCGCAACAAACCTGATATTCGACCGCGGGATTGAGTGCAAAGCAAGCCAGTACTCAGGTAGAATATCATACTTAACAATAAGAGAGGCAGCACTATCTGCATTAGTGTTAACCCATTGCGAAGATCTTTCGTAGGCAGATACTATCTCCTTTACTACTTGCGGATTATGTCGCATAAAACTCTCTCGCCCAACAAAAGCAGTCTGAGCAATCGGAACACCCTCAAGCTTCTCCCACTCCAAATTAAGATCAAAAATTGTATTAACCCCTCTGTTTTTATCCAAAACCAAAGAGGCCAGAGGCTCCGACACCACACCCATATCTGCCAGACCTGCCGCAACCGCATTAGCTAAATCGATATGAGTAGGGAAACTGTAGTCCAGCAAAACATCCGAATCTGCATTAAGGCCGTTCTTCTCCAGCAGATACCTAAAGAGAACATCCGGAGTCATCCCCCTACCCATAACATTTATTCTCCGCCCCCTGAGATCTTTCCATTCGGTTATACTGCTTTCACTACCAAGCAGATAGAGCGAGCCCCAAACCGGAATGGCAATCAGACGGTAATCAACACCCTTGTTATATAGAAGTGCAGCCATAGTGGTAGGCAAAATTGCAAAATCGGCAGATCCGTCCAGCATCATCTTCCTCACCTGCATCGGCTCATTAAGAATAACGATCTTAATATTTGAGACTACATCTATATTTATGCTGTCAATAAATTTTATCATCCCCATAGATGATGGCCCCTTAAGAGTTGCAATTACTATATCCGATTGGTTATCAACTATCTGCGACCGTTGTCCGCAGCCGGATATCAGCAAAAAAGGAATTAACCACAGGAGCAGAATAATACGCATTTGAGTAAGTTTTGGCCTATTTTCACAAAGTATAAATTTTCACAAAGTATAAATTTACACATAAGTATCTATTTATACAAAGTAACTCTTACACTAAGTTTCCGGTTATACAAATTTGTTGTTTACAAATAGCTGTTTGCAAATAGCAGTTTACAAATAGCAGTTTGCACTAAGTATAAGTTTTCACAAAACTATCTGATTAAAACAACTTGTCAAAAAAAATAGTAACTTTGACGCGAAATAATTACCGTATTTGAACTGCGATTCAGGATAAGATTCCTGTCAAGGTGTTACGGGGAACATTAATAACAATCTAATCCGGAGGCATTCTGATGGAAAAGAGAATAGGAACAGCACTAATCCAAATCGAGAGTCGTGAGAGCGTTCAGCCGCTAAACGACATCCTCTCAAAACATTTCGGTATCATAATCGGGCGGCAGGGTCTGCCCCACAGAAATGATCTTGGCATCATCTCCCTTATTCTTGAAGGCACTACGGACGAA
>CAZCXB010000136.1:0-5286 GCA_964502485.1 uncultured Muribaculaceae bacterium
GAATAGACTCCTGTTAACCGTTTTAACTACTGTTTTACTATTATCCTCCTGTTCAAAAAAAGATGATATGAATCTGCAAAAACTTATTGATGAGATTGAGAGTAGTGTGAGACCTCTTTCAAAAGAGGCAGCCCTTGCATACTGGAATGGAACAATCACAGGAGAGAGTGAATATTTTGAAGCATATTCTAATGCTAGTATTGAATTATCAAAAATCTACTCAGATAGAGTGATATTTGAAAAGCTAAAAATGCTTAAAGAGAGGGGTAACATTAAAGACTCACTACTAAACAGGCAATTAACAATACTATATAACAATTTCTTAAGTAATCAGACCGACACAAGCACACTTAACGAAATAATAAGAAAGTCATCCGAACTGGAACAGAAATACTCTTCATTCAGAGCTATCTACAAAGGAGAACCAATTTCTGACAATGAGGTTGAGAGACTCCTTCGGAGCTCACTGAATAATGATGAGCTGGAGATGGCCTGGAGAGCACATAAAGAGATTGGAAATTTTGTGGCAGATGATGTGATATCCTTAGTAAAGACCAGAAACAGAGTTGCAACTTCACTAGGATTTGATAACTATCACTCTATGAGTCTTGAGCTATCAGGCCAGAGCGTCAGTGAAATCTCAACAATTTTAGATGAGCTTGACTCACTTACAAGAGACTCTTTTACTTCTCTAAAAAAAGAGATGGATATTGCGTTTTCAAAACGATATAAAGTTGATGAAAAGAGTCTGATGCCATGGCACTATCAGGGGAGGTTCTTTCAGGAGTCTCCACAGCTATACCCTGTAAACCTTGATATATATTACTCAGGAAAGAATTTGGAAGAGTTAACAATCAATTACTTTAAGAGCATTGGCCTCAATATTGAGGAGATTATGAAAAACAGTGATCTCTACGAAAAGCCGCTTAAGAATCAGCACGCTTACTGTACTGATATTGATTCCGAAGGTGATATCAGGGTTCTTTGTAATATTCAGAGTACAGAGCAGTGGATGGGAACCATGCTTCATGAATTTGGACATGCTGTCTACTCTGCGGGACACGATATTGATCAAAACCCCTATTTTCTAAGAAATGCTGCGCACTCATTTACAACCGAAGCTGTTGCTATGATTTTTGGCCGACTATCGAGAAATCCTGAGTGGATGAGAGAGATGCTGGATCTTAATGATGCCGATGTTGAGATGATAAGAGATGACTGTTTTCGCTCTTTAAGGCTTCAGCAACTGATCTTCAGTCGCTGGGTTCAGGTCGTTTACAGATTTGAGAAATCTATGTACTCCAATCCCGATCAGGACCTGAATCAACTCTGGTGGAGTCTGGTTACAGAGTATCAAATGCTTAACAAACCGGAAGGGAGAGACGAACCGGATTGGGCAACCAAGATACATATTGCCCTTTATCCATGCTATTATCACAACTATCTGCTCGGTGAACTTCTAGCCTCTCAGCTACATTACTATATTGTAAACAATATCACAAAAAGTGGCAACTTTAGGGATGATAGCTACTACGGTAATAAAGAGGTTGGTGAGTGGATGAGGAAAGAGATATTTGCTTTGGGAATGAGACTCGAATGGAATGATATGATAGAGAGAGCTACCGGTGAGAGGTTGACAGCTAAATATTTTGCACTGCAATTTGTAGAATAAAATCAATCACATATGAAATACAAAATAATACTCCTTACGCTGATCATATCAGCCATAACTTTTTCTGCTTATGCTCAAGGATTAGAGTATTTTCTCCCTGATGGGGAGTATACGTTAAATCCTGCAATACCCACTCCTCGCGAACACTTGGGATATAATCCCGGAGAGAGGCATGTAAGTCATGATGAGCTGATCTCCTATATGAGAACCATATCAAAAGTATCTAAACGGGTTATTTATGAAGAGTATGGTCACTCTTATCAAGGCAGACCTCTTATCTTTTTGACTATAAGCTCACAAGATAACCTTAAAAATATCGACAAGATTCAGGAACAGCAGTTAATGATGACAGATCCTGCAAAATCATCAACTCTTCCTGTAGATAAAATGCCGGTTGTTATGTGGTTCGGGTATAGTGTTCACGGCAATGAGGCTAGCGGCGTAAACGCATCTCTCGCTATTGTATACTATCTCGCTGCTGCAGAGGGAAAAGATATAGAGAGGGTGCTTAATGAGTCTGTGATAATAATTCAACCTGCTCAGAACCCTGATGGAATCAATCGTTTTGCCTCATGGGTAAACTCTACAAGAAGTTTTTCGGCGGTTCTGGATCCATTTTCAAGGGAGTTTCGGGAGCCTGCTCCCAGCTCAAGAAGTAACCATTACTGGTTTGACCTTAACCGGGACTGGCTTCCTGTTCAACACCCCGAGAGTTATCACAGACTAAAGCTTTTTATGAAGTGGCATCCGGTTCTTGTGAACGACTATCATGAACAGGGGAGCACAAACGGAGCATATTTCTCTCCGGGAATCAAGAATAGTACAAACACTCTTGTTCCTGCTCAGAACAGAAAATTGACAGAGGATATCTCTCTTTATCATGCCAAGATATTAGAGAAAGATGGAGTTCTGTTCTTCACCAAAGAGGGGTATGATAATTTCTATCCAGGTAAAGGAGCCTCATATCCGGATATGACGGGTGCAATAGGAATACTTTACGAACAACCCAGTTCAAGAGGCCATATTCAAAGAAGAGATGGCATACTTCTTAAGTTTCCCGACATAATTCGACATCAGGCTTTGTGTACATACTCGGCAATTAATGCCGGAGTTGACAAAAGAGAGGAGCTCAACAGATTTAAGATCAACTCCTACAGAGAGTCGGCAGAGATGGCTAAGAAGGGAACTATTAAAGGTTATGTAATAGACTCACAATCTAATGGTTCGTTAATGGCTGAGTTGCTTCAAATACTCAATACTCATAATATAAATCTTTATAGACTCAAAAATGATGTAACTGTCAACGGAAAACAGTTCACCTCTTCCGAAAGTTATATCCTTCCTCTGATGCAGAGAGAGTATCGTCTTATAAGATCTCTTTTTGATAAAATCACCACATATACCGACACCACTTTTTATGATATCTCTGCGTGGACTCTTCCTCTTGCAATGAATCTTAAATACGAAGAGCTTGTCAATACAGATGGAGTGATTGGTGAGAAAGTTACGGAAATAGCTCAAAAGAAGGGAGCGGTAGATGGTCTAAGCAACCTGGCATATCTATTTGAAGTTAAAGATCAAAACTCATATAAATTATTGTATAATATCCTTAGCAAAGGAATTTTATTAAGAGTCGGTGACCTCCCTTTCAAGATTGAGACGCACAGTGGCGAGATCTCATTCGGGTCGGGTACTGTTATGATACCGGTAAGAGTTCAGGATATTGCTCCAAAGGAGTTGTATGATCTGCTTCAATCAATGGCAGTGCAAGGAAATACTAATATCTATGCGGCAAAGAGCAGTTTTGGAACCGAATTTGATTTGGGAAGCTCTCATTTCAAACGGATCTCTATTCCAAAAATAGCGATTATTATCGGCAGAGGCGCATCCTATGGCTCTATAGGAGAACTTTGGCACCTTCTCGACCATAAGTATTCAATTCCGGCATCTCTTATTGATGCAGCTCTTCTCTCGGATATTGATATAAATCAGTATAATACAATTATTTTAAACGGTAACTTCCGTTTTCCGCCGGAGATTAACAACAGGTTGAGAGAGTGGGCTAATGCTCCTCAAAATAGTATAATTGCTATTGATCAAGCTCTTGGAACAATCAATGAGATTGGAATAGCAGATATAAAGGAGAAACCCGGCAGGAGAGAGTACTCGAGCGGAGTTATTTTAAAGAGTAATTTCAATAAAAATTCTCCACTTTTCTACGGTGTTACATCAGATGAGATCTATCTGTTTAAAAGAGGTCGGACATATATCTCAGAACCTTTAAACAGTAATATTTTACAGGCAGGATATTCAAAAGAGCCTCTTGTAAGCGGCTATCTTTCAAAAACAAATCTTGAGACAATAAAAGAGTCACCTGCGATTCTGGCAGGTAGAGGTATAATCTACTTCTGCGACAACCCAAATTTTAGGGGCTACTGGTACGGAAGCTCAAGATTATTTATTAATTCATTATTCTTTAGAGAGTTGATGCCTAATTCCAGAGTTCAGACAAAATAGCAGATATGATCTCTTCTTGGAAGACAGTAAAGATTCATATCGGTTCCAACATCTACCCCGAGCGTGTTAAGAGACCTCAGTGAGGCCTCGTAAGCAAGTTCGGGGGTGTTGTTTTTATCACTCAGATGACACAAAAAGATATTTTTAATTCCAGGATGGTAGAACCCGGCAATAGCTTCGGATGTCTCTTCGTTGCTCAAATGTCCTCTTCCTCCTCTGATTCTCTCGATGAGTGCTTTTGGATATCCGCCACTTTCAAGCATCATACAATCATAATTGGACTCTATTATTATATTATGAGAAATCTTACAAAACTCGGTTACACTACTAGTAACTCGGCCTAAGTCTGTTATTACTGTAAATTTTTCACCTTGAAAATCAATATGGTAACCTAGTGATTCAGAGGCATCATGAGGAACCTCAAAAGCAGTAATGGAGATCTCTTTGTAAATAAATGGAGTCCCTTTCTCTAAGACTCTCTTGAACCCCTTTAGTCTGCCTCTTGTATGATGATGGTTTTCAAGGGAGTTAAGCAATAATTGAGTTGCAAATACAGGTTTTCCAAACCTCTCGGTAATACTCGTTAGGTGTTTAATATGATCGTAATGGTCATGTGTAATAAGCACTAAATCTATAGACTCAATATTCACAGAGTATTCCGATAGCCTTTTTTTAATGGTTCTGGTACCAATTCCGGCATCTATCAACAGAGATACTTTACTGTTTCCGATATAGTAACTGTTACCACTGCTTCCGCTGGACAAACTGATAAACTTAACTCTTTCATCTCCCCCAATTTTATCCGTCATAGTACTATCTTAATCGCATTATTTAGATTCTCCCCGGGAATAAATAGTATAGTTTCAAAACCAAGATTTGCTGCAGTTGCAATATTTGCCGGAGAGTCATCAATAAAAAGAGTCTCCTCTGCTTTAATTCCTGAATCAGATAAAAGTGATTTAAAAATTTCGGGATCAGGTTTTGCCATCTTCATTTGGTAAGAGAGATATAGTTTGTCAAAATAGTCTTCCAATACTAAACCATCTCTTTCAAAATAGGGCCTTACTACATCGATTGCAATTGGATTTGAGTTACTT
>CAZCXB010000137.1:0-5281 GCA_964502485.1 uncultured Muribaculaceae bacterium
AAAAAAAGAGCCGCAAAACACGGCTCTTATAGATCAACAATATATTATGCCTCAAATAATTAAAGCATAATACCTATATACTATCAGCAAACTCCCTGCTCCAGAGTTGCTCTTGCAACCTTCATAAAGCCGGCAATATTTGCACCATTTACATAGTTAATAAACCCATCACTCTGTTTTCCGTACTTAACGCACTGAACGTGGATGCTCTCCATAATCTGCTTAAGCTTGGCATCAACCTCCTCCGAAGTCCAGCTGATATGCATCGCATTCTGAGTCATCTCTAATCCTGAAACAGCTACACCACCTGCGTTTGCTGCCTTACCAGGTGCATATAGTACCTTTGCCTTCTGCAGCTCTGCAATTGCTTCAGGTGTGCAACCCATATTTGACAATTCACCTACACAGATAACACCATTCTTGATAAGTTCACGGGCATCGTCGCCGTTAAGCTCATTCTGGAATGCACAAGGGAGAGCTATATCTACCTTAACAGCCCAAGCTTTCTTACCTGCATAGAACTTTGATTCAGGAAATTTCTCTGCATAAGGGGCAACCACATCGTTGTTGGATGCACGAAGTTCCAGCATATAGGCAATCTTCTCGCTTGTCATACCTGCCTCATCATGAATCATACCATCCGGGCCAGAAAGGGCAATTACTTTTGCTCCCAGCTCTGTTGCTTTTAGTGCGGCACCCCATGCAACGTTACCGAATCCGGAGACAGAGACTGTTTTACCTTTAATATCCATCCCTTTAGTTGCAAGCATATGGGTAACAAAATATACTCCTCCAAAACCGGTAGCTTCCGGACGAATAAGAGAACCTCCCCATGTTGAGCCTTTTCCGGTGAGAACGCCTGTGTTTTCACGAGCAAGTTTCTTGTACCATCCGTACATAAACCCGATTTCACGTGCACCCACACCTATATCTCCTGCAGGAACATCGGTATCAGGACCAAGGTGGCGCCATAACTCAGTGATAAATGCCTGGCAAAATCTCATTATCTCTGCATCAGATTTTCCCTTAGGATCAAAATCGGAACCTCCTTTACCGCCACCCATAGGAAGTGTGGTAAGGGCATTCTTAAACATCTGCTCAAATCCCAGGAATTTAAGGATTGATGCATTTACAGATGGGTGGAAACGGAATCCGCCTTTGTAAGGGCCGATTGCGTTACTGAACTGCACTCTGTAACCCAGATTTGAGTGTACATCTCCCTTGTCGTCCTGCCAAGTTACACGGAAGGTGAAGATACGATCCGGCTCAATAAGCCTTTCGATAATCTTTGCTTTCTGAAACTCGGGGTGCTGGTTGTAAATCTCTTCAATTGATTCCAGAACTTCGTGAACTGCCTGTAAAAACTCTTTTTCGTGGCCGTGTTTCCTCTCAAGAGAGGCCATAATTTCTGCAACTTTCATTATAGTATGTTTTATGTTTGGTATTAATGTTTATCTCTATTTTACCTCCCAGGTAGCTCCGCTGTGCAGCAACTCATCCATATTATGAATCTGAGCATGCTCTATTGCATCTATCACCTGGTCACGAACATTGTCGTCGTAAGTTTTGTCCTTTACTGCCCTAATTACACCAAGTGCAACCGGAAGTTCGGGATATGCCATATCTATGAGCATTGAGTGAACACCCGGATTCTCGATCTCGGCATCGTGTACAAGAAGGTCCTTCTCAGTAATTCCATTTTCACCAATAACAACCGGAATGATTTTGTTTCCTATCATTACAAGCCCCTTATCACGGTTCTTACCGTAAATCATCGGCTCTCCATGTTTAAGGGTGATTGTTCTCTCTGCACGAAACTCCTTGTCTGCAATCTCTGAATGAGTTCTATCGTTAAAAATCACACAGTTGACAAGAATCTCGGTTACTGCAGTACCATCATGCTTTGCACTTTGAACCATAATGTCCTGAGTAAGCTTGAGCTCCACATCAATACTTCTTGCAAAGAATGTACCTCTGGATCCGAGAACAAGAGCCCCGGGATTAAACGGATGTTCCACTGTTCCGTAGGGAGATGTCTTGGTCATCATCCCAAGTTTTGAAGTAGGCGAGTACTGCCCCTTGGTGAGTCCGTAAATCTGGTTATTGAAGAGCACAATATTGATATCTATGTTTCTTCTTATAGCGTGAATAAAGTGGTTACCGCCAATTGCAAGGGCATCTCCGTCTCCGGTTATCTCCCATACAGTCAGTGTCGGGTTGGCAACCTTGATACCTGTAGCTATGGCTGCAGCACGGCCGTGAATCCCGTGAAATCCGTAAGTGTCCATATAGTAAGGAAACCTCGAAGAGCAACCTATCCCCGATACAAAGACAAATCTCTCTTTTGTATAGTTAAGAGCATCACATACTTCCGGCATAGCCCTCTGAATACTTGCGAGTATCGCATGGTCGCCGCATCCCGGACACCATTTAACCTCTTGATTGCTTTTAAAATCTTGTGGAGTGTATTTCATATCCAAAAATTATTTCGAGTTTGATTTATAGAATTGCATTAACGGCATCATGAATCTCCTTTACGATAAAAGGCTGACCCTGTACCTTGTTGTATTGATGATAGTTGAATTGCTGATGCTCAGTTCTGAGATAGTTGGCAAACTGACCGCTGTTTAACTCGCATACAATAATTTTATTGAACTTTGAGAAGATCTCCGCGGTGTTTTTCGGAAGCGGGAAGATATAGTCAAAATGAGTCAATGAGACGCTTTTCCCCTCGCTCTGAAGCTCTTTTACAGCTGTATAGAGATGACCGTAGGTTCCTCCCCATCCAACGACAAGCACATCTCCGCTCTCCTCTCCTATCACTTTCTGATCCGGTATGTAGTTGGCCAGTCTTGCAACCTTCTCTGCCCTCTCCTTTACCATTCTTTCGTGAACCAGCGGATCGGAAGAGACACTTCCGTCATTATTCTTCTCAAGACCCCCTACTCTGTGCTCCAGTCCCGGAGTTCCCGGCAGTGCCCATCTTCTTGACATCTTCTCCGCGTCACGCTTGAAAGGCCAGAAAGGAGTCTCCTCAGGTTCTGATAGAATTGGAGCGTGAATTTCGGGATAATCCTTCATTGATGGAATCTTCCATGGCTCCGAGCCATTGCCCAGAAAACCCTCGGTAAGAAGAATAACCGGCATCATATGCTCCACTGCATATTTTGCAGAGTAGAATGCTGCATCAAAGCAGTGAGATGGTGAGTGTGCTGCAATAATTGCAATTGGACACTCTCCGTTTCTGCCGTAAAGTGCCTGATTTAGGTCTGTCTGCTCAGTTTTTGTAGGTATTCCGGTAGATGGACCGCCCCTCTGAACGTCTACAATTACTAAAGGCAGCTCAGTAATCATAGCAAGTCCCAAAGCCTCTGACTTAAGAGAGAGTCCCGGACCTGAAGTTGTTGTAACAGCAAGGTTTCCTGCATAGGCAGCTCCTATTGATGTACATATACCTGCAATCTCATCTTCGCACTGAAGGGTCTTAACATTCAGATCTTTCCTTAATGCAAGCTCTTCAAGAATACTGGTAGCCGGTGTGATAGGATATGAGCCGCAGAAGAGTGGAATTCCCGATTTCTCCGAAGCTGCAAGAAGGCCCCATGCTGTTGCCTGATTACCATTTATATATCTATAGGTCCCCTTTTCGAGTTTTGCAGGGAGAACCCTGTATGTGTTAGGTATCGCATGAATATTACCTGCATAATTGAAACCATCTCTAAGAGCTTTCTTATTAGCATCTGCAACCTCTGGCATCTTTCTGAATTTTTTATCGAGATACTCTTCGGTAGAGTCCATTGGTCTGTTAAACATATAGTAGCAGATACCAAGTGTAAATATATTCTTGGACCTTAGTATAGATTTAGAATCCAGACCGCTATCTTTAAGACTCTCCTTGGTTAGTGAGGTTATTGGTGCAAATATTATATGTCTGTCCTGTAGTTTTAGCTCAGAGATGGGGTCATCGGTTTTGAAACCCGCTCTCTTGATACCCTTCTCATCAAAGGTGTCGGAATCTAAAATAATTGAGGCAGATGGCTTGGCCCATTTTGCGTTTGAGCGAAGAGCCGCAGGGTTCATGGCGACAAGTACATCGCAGAAATCTCCCGGAGTAAGAATCTCTCCGCTTCCGATATTCACCTGAAATCCGGAAACTCCCGCAACTGTACCCTGAGGAGCACGAATCTCTGCCGGAAAATCCGGAAAGGTTGAGATGTCATTCCCATAGAGGGCAGATGCATCTGCAAAAAGTGTCCCGGTGAGTTGCATCCCATCACCTGAATCACCTGTAAATCTGATTACAACTTCTTTAGTGTCAATAACCTTGTGTTGCATAAATAGTTAGTTTAATTAAGCTGATAACTTATCATTCAATCGTAAAACAATCCACAAATGTAACTAATATTCCAATCCAAAAAAGAAAAAGAGGCGAAATTTTAAATTATTATATAAAAACCTTTTTTTTATACAATATAATAAGGCTTCAACTAACCATACCTTATAGATTTTCAAATATAGTATCACTTTTGCTAAAAATCCAATAAGTTCGCAACAACTTTAATGTTTAAACAAAAAAAGGGTAACAATGTTATAGATTATTTAATACTATATATAATTTATATATTTGCATAACATTTATTCTATCAATGGCAATAATCAGAAAGTTAAACGGGGTTGAACCGAAAATAGGGAGTAACTGCTTTATTGCAGAGAGTGCCGTAATTGTTGGAGATGTAACCATCGGAGATGACTGCAGTATATGGTACGGTGCAGTTTTAAGAGGAGATGTTAATCCCATTATTATAGGTAATAGAGTTAATATTCAGGATGGTGCAGTTCTTCACACACTTCATAAGAGATCGGTAGTAGAGGTTGGAGATGATGTATCTGTTGGTCATAATGCAATTATCCACGGAGCAAAGGTGGGCAGCAAGGTTCTGGTGGGGATGGGTGCTATTCTTATGGATAACTCAGTCATCCCGGATAAAACAATAATTGCTGCAGGTGCTGTAGTCCTTAGTAATACTATCCTCGAGCCCGGTGTTTACGCCGGAGTTCCTGCAAAGATGGTAAAGGAGGGCTCCGAGCAGATAGGAGAGTCGGCACTTGGAAATGCCAGAGGGTATATGATGTATAAAGAGTGGTTTATAAACAACTGCGAACCTGTAGATCAATCAACTGAATAGATAGTTGCCGGATATTACATCAAAATTAAACAAAAGCTTTAAGAGTAAAATTACTTTAAAAAACAAAAAAAAACACCAATGAAAAAATTTTTATT
>CAZCXB010000138.1:0-5258 GCA_964502485.1 uncultured Muribaculaceae bacterium
CTGTCTACAAGTGTTTGGTTATACATCTGCCCACCCACCAAATAACGGAATGTTGAGCTGAATCCAAATCCTTTATACTCTGCAGTGATCCCAAAGTTTCCTCTCGCTTTTGGTTTTTCGTCGCCTACTACAACCATATCAAGCGCATCATATTCGTAAGTTCTTGTACCATCTCTCTTTATGAATATCTCCTTTCCGTTCATAGGGTCAATACCCAGCGATTGTACAGCCCAGATAGCGGTCATTGACATTCCATCTACATACTTAAGAACCGGCTTATTATTGCCTGTATCTGCCGCCAGCTTCTCCTGAAGCGCGTTAAATGTCTTCATACTTTCGCTCAGACTTACAATTTCGTTTGTATTGGATGTGAGCGAACCGTAAATGGAGAGGAACCCATCCTCCTTTTGGAAGAGGTTTAGAGAGGCCATAAATTCATAACCATAGTTTCTAACCAGTCCCAGGTTGTCTTTAACCATTGAGAATCCGGTTGATGGTGAAACCGATACGTTTGTTACCATGTTTTCTGTATAGCTATCATAGTAGTCGGCTCTTAGTTTTAGGGCTTTGATCTCCATATCAAGACCTACGTTGTAGTCTCTTCTCTGTTCCCATCTCAGTTGTGGATTCGGGAGGTTCGAGAGGTAGGCTCCTGTGAATCCATCATAGTTATAGTCGGTATAGTAGCTATATGTTCCAACTGCATAGCTGGTGTTAAAGTTCTGGTTTCCGGTTGTTCCAATTGAGCCTCTTAACTTAATCTGTTTGATTATATTTGACTCACGAAGGAACTCTTCGTTATGAATATTCCATCCCGCTCCCACACTCCATCCTGGTGCCCATCTGTTCTCCTTTCCGTAGAGTGAAGACGCGCTCAGGCGGTAGGTAGCATCAGCAAAGTATCTGTTGTCATACGAATAGTTGGCAATGGCAAGGAGACTTATCTCTCTGTTGAGTGAAGATAGTCCTATAGGTTTGGTACCCTCTGTGTACTGGCGTGCAAATGTAATATCTGCCCCTTGGTTGTTCGGAAATCCTTCTGCCATAAAGGCGTAGGCGCTGTACATACTCTCTGAGACAAATGTTCCTATGTTTGCACTTATGAAGTGTTTATTAATATCTCTTGTATATGAGGCGTTTATGTCTCCGGAGAAGCTGCTGCTCTTTCCGTTATCGAGTCTGTATGAGCCTCTTTTCATCTTTAGTGTCTCTCCTACCATGTATGCGTATGTAGAGAAGGTTGAGTGATTTGAAGGGAGAAACTCATCGGCACTGTTTCTTTTTGCAGATACCCCGAGTCGTCCCGATACTTTTATATATTGTGTTGGGCGATACTCAACATAGAAGTTGTTGGTAAAGTCGAGGTATGTCTCTTTGTTGAGGGTTCCGATTTTTGCGTCATACATTGGGTTTGCAGTGTATGTTGATGGCTCTGCCCATCTAAGTAGTTGTCCTGTTATTGGGTCGTTACTTCTCCAGTAAGGATTCATTTTGGCATATGTGTTAAATGATCCCCATGGGCTCTCCTGCCCTGTATTGCTTACGGCTGACATTATGTTTCTAAAGAGCACATTCTTATATCGGTACGACAGGTTAACGATTCCTGAGATGTTTTTCCTGTATGACTCCTTCATTACACCGGATATGGTGTTGTATGTGAAATCTGCAATACCTTTTAAAGTTTTGCTGTCGCCTAACTCTATGTTAATGTTGTGCTTGCTCCCGATTCCAACCCTAAGTGGTTTTGAGAGCCAGTATGTGTCAAGTCCCTCCTCTATAAGTTTCTTTCTTGTGTTATAGAGAAGCACTCTTTCAAATTCCGTTTCGATATTGCCTGGATAGCTGTAAACGCCCTCGATTCTCTCTATTTCTAGTTTCTCTGCTGCGTTTGCAAGGTTGTAACTTGTTAGGTCAGGAATAGATATATCGAAGCTTCCGTTATAGGATACTCTTTGTTGACCGCCTGAGAGTTTCTTTGTCTCTATCACGACCACACCATTGGCTGCTTTTGAGCCGTAGAGAGCTTTTGCAGATGCGTCTTTTAGTATGGTTACGCTCTCTATACGATTCATATCCATGTCCATAATTCTCTCAACTGTGGTTTCGAATCCGTCTAATATAAAGAGCGGGGTATTTGGTGTATTACCATAGTTTCCTTTAAGTGTTACTCCTGTTGTTGCATCGGCCGGAAAACTTGATGTCCCTCTGAGTTCCATTCCGGGCAGCTTATTTGGATTGGATCCATTCTGAAGGTTGTCAAGGATGTAAAGTGTAGGATCGAGGTTCTTTAGTGATTCGAATAGGTTTCTATTACTGGTTCTCATTATCTCTTTCGAGGATATTGCTGTTACCGCTCCTGTAAAACTTTCGGCTTTTTTGGTAACGATACCTGTGATAACCACTTCGTCCAGTCTGGATGTACTCTCCTCCATAATTACCTGGTAGTAGGCTCTTCCGTCGGTAGTTATGGTTACATCATTCATTCCAATCATCCTGAAATTTAGTATCGAGTTACCTTCAACCGGAATCTCGAGTGTGAATTCACCTTTTTCATCGGTATAAACTCCTTTTCTTGTCCCTTGTAGAATTACTCCGACTCCAGGCAGTGGCTCCATATTTTTCTCTGATACAACTCCCGAGATTATCAGTGTATTATTGTTACCTGGTTTTTGCTTGATAACTATCTGATTACCTGTGATTTCGTATGAAAGTTTTATCTTCTCAAAAACTGCATTTAAAACATATTCAAGTGTTTGATTAGTAGCCTCAATAGTGACCGAGGGTGCATTCTCTACTTGTGAGTCTTTATAAAAGAATTTATAAGAGGTTCTTGCCTCTATCTCTTTAAAAAACTGAGTCATTGAAGCCTCTTTTAGGCTAAGCGAAATCTTTTCCTGTTGTGGAGCTCCGTAAAGCTTTCCGCAGAGGAGGAGAAAACATAACAGCGGGAGGAAAACCAATTGCCGCATTTTGATAGATTTGTCCATAGTTAATTTGTTTAAGCTGAGCGTTAATTGTTTGTATAGTTAATTGATATGGTTAGTTCTATGTTTTGTTCTCTTTTTAAGACCTCATTCAGCTTACCTTATTACTGCTTATTTTCCAGAATAAGTTTTCCTGCATCAATTCTATAACGAATATTTGCACTTATGGCTACTGCTTTTATTGCTGCTTCGATGTCTTCTCGGTCAAATCTTCCGTTGAATCTTTCAAATTTTGATACAGTTGTAAGGTCGATAATCTGCACTCCGTACCAAGACGAAAGGCTCTCTATAAGTTCTTCAAATGTTTGTCCGTGAACTATCAGGACACCATCTTTCCACATGGTCATCAATTTGGAGTCTACGTTTTTGACAGTAATCTCTTTGGTTTCACGGTGGAGGCTAATTTGTTCGTTAGGGTAGATAATTTTAGATCTGCCATCCGCCTCAACCTTTACCGATCCCTCTACAAGAATAACCGATGTACTTGTTCCTCCGGTTCTTGATTCAACATCAAATGAGGTTCCCAACACCTCTACATTCATATCCGATGTTTTTACAATAAAAGGCACATTAGATTTTTTGACTTCGAAATAGGCCCGGCCTACCAGAGTAACCTCCCTGCTGTTAGTATCAAAATTTGATGGATATTTCAAGTATGAGTTGGAGGTTAGGTAAACAACTGTTCCATCGGAAAGTACCATTGCTACCCTCTCTCCGGGTGGAGTTGATACAGTGTTGTAAATTTTCGCTTGAGGTATCCCGGTCTCTCTCTTCTCCTTTTCAATATTTGCAGCTAATGTGGTTATGTTGGAGGTTCTGCTCTTAATGTTTTTTACAGTCTCTCCGTTGTTAAGCTCCACCTTGACAGAGTCTGTTGAGTAGCTTAGTTCATTAAAATCTATTACATGTATAGAATCTCTAGACTCTCTACTCAGGAATTGTGACAGCCCGATTAATAATATAAGTACTGCAGCAGCAGAAATTGAAGTAATAGCCCTAATGCGGTTTCTCTCCCTGAGTTTTGATCTCTTAATGTAGGCAATGAATTTTTCCGGATTATGTTCGGCCGAATTATTTTCGATATAGCTCTTATCAATTGACAAATGCCACATCTCTTTGAATTTTTCAAAGTAGATTTCGTTCGAATAATCTTTGATCCATGTCGAGAAATAGATGATATCCTCTTTCTCGGCAGATCCGTCTAGGATCCTAACAAGTGTATTATCAATTACTTGACGATTTTTCTCTTGCATCATAATTTTTGATCTATAGTTATGACGCAATTTAACCAAAAACACCCTGATTATACATCCAAGGTTTTTTGTCTAACCTCTTGCAAGGTTACCCCATCATTAACAGGATGAGAAGCCAGTCAAGTTTTTTACGAAGTGTCTTAAGAGCGGTGGTCATTTGGGTTTCTACGGTTTTGACGGAGATGTTGAGCTCCTCTGCCACTTGTGTATAGGTCATTCCTTTGATTTTGCATCTGATAAATATGTCACGGCGTCTTTGTGGAAGCTCTTTGATGGCGTCAAGAATGATTTTTCGGCTTTCGGAGTCAATTAACTTGAGTTCGGTAAATGGGTTTTGGACGATTCTTATGAAGAAGAGGTCGCCAAATCCTAACTCTACATATTTTTTGTACTGTTTCCTTTTGCGGAGATGGGTTATGCAGTTGTTGTAGACCGATTTGTAGAGGTAAGATTTAATGGATTCGGTGATTTCCATTTTTTTACGATAGTCCCAGATGTGACAGAATGTTAGGTGAACAACCTCTTTTGCCTGCTCATTATCTCCGAGTATCCTGTATGCGTAGGAGCAGAGCCCCGGGTTGTACTGGTTGTACAACTGTGTGAAGGCCTGTTCACTGCCACTTTTTAAGGATTCAAGAAATTCCATCGGCTGATCTATTGTAAAATCTGAGTAAGTGTGATTTTGTCACCACAATATTAGTAATTAAATGGCACCTTGGCAAGGGTTGTGGACATTGGCAATGTCCACAACCCTTGCCAAGGTCCCCCTCTAGCTGGTCAAATTTTTGATAATCCCTCGGAAAATAAGGCCGTGTAGTGGTAAGACAGAGTACCAATATAGTCTTCCCATCAGGCCTAAAGGTCGGAAGGTTGCGGTTTGGATTAGTCTGTTCTCAATTATTTTAAACTCAAGCCAGGCCTCACCCGGCAGTTTCATCTCGGCATAGAGCAGCAATCTCCCCTCACTTTTATCTGCATACAAGACCCTCCAAAAGTCCAGTGCATCTCCGGCATTTAGGGT
>CAZCXB010000139.1:0-5237 GCA_964502485.1 uncultured Muribaculaceae bacterium
CTTCGCGCCACAAAAAAAGACCTTGGCAACGTTTGTGGCGACTTCGCGCCACAAACATTGCCAAGGTCTCTCTTCTTTTTAAATTATTTTGCTACTCTCTCAAGCCATTTTAGCATGAAGATCATTGTTGCCATTGAGATAATACATGCAACAACAAAAATACCCCATGTCATCCAGATAGGAATGCTTTCGTAGAAAATCGCCCCAATAAATAGAAGCTGATTACCAAGTGCTGTAGCACCGAGCCATCCGCCCTGCATTACCCCCTGATACTGAGGAGGAGCAACTTTAGAAACGAAAGAGATTCCGAGAGGGCTGATAAAGAGCTCTGCAACGGTAAGTATAAAGTATGTTCCAATAAGAAGGAATGGAGTTACCTTCATTGCATCCGGAAGACTACCCATTGCAAGAACATCCTTATGAAGCGGAAGACCGAAAGATCCAAGAGACATTACAAAGAACCCGATTGCTGCAATAAGCATACCTATTGCTATCTTCTTAGGAGTTGAAGGTTCAAGACCTTTTGCCCTTAACCATCCGAATACTGCAATCACTATAGGTGTAAGGAATACCACAAACAGAGGGTTTGCACTCTGGAAATCCTCAACGGTAAGATTCAAACCAAAGAGATTCAGAGATGTGTAATCCCTTGCAAAGAAAGTAAGAGTGAGTCCGTTCTGATGGAATGAGAACCAAAAGAAGATAACAATTGCAAACACAGCAAAGAGTGCGTACATACGCTGTTTAACCTCTTTAACATCCATCTGAGCTGCAGATGCATTGGCAGCATCCTGCTCTTTTTTGGTCTTTGCATCCGGTAGTTTCTTTTTATTAATTAGAAAGATAGCAACCGAAACCATCATGGTAAGTATAGCTACACCAAATGCATAGTGAAATCCTGTAACAAATGAGTCAAGGTATGCATTTACAAAAGTATCAAGATTCCCTGCATAAGCACCTGTTTTATCTACACTTGCAGCTAATTCAGTAAGTCTTGCCGTTCCTTCAGGAGTTATGGTTCCATCAATGTACTGGTGGCAGATTGAAGGAAGTCCCGGGTTGTACTCAAATCCGTTTTTGGCTAACCACAGACCTCTTACATACTTTGCTACAAAAGGAGCAAACATTGCACCTACATTGATAAACATATAGAACAACTGAAATCCTGAGTCACGCATCTTGCTGTACTGAGGATTGTCATACATCTGTCCTACCAGTGCCTGAAGATTACCTTTGAATAGACCATTACCAAATGCAATTGTAAACAGACCCACACACGAGATAATCAAAAATAGAGTTTTGTTTGGAACAGGTGTAGGTGAAGGAATGGCAATCATCAGGTAACCTAAGGCCATAACAAACAGACCTATTGTAATCGTACCCTTGTAATTTCTTGTTTTGTCGGCAATTAGTCCTCCAACAAGAGCCAGAATGTAAATCAAGGCATAAAAAACAGAGTAAATAATACCGGCACTCGTTCCATCCAGACCAAATTTGGCTTGAAGGAAAAGAACGAGAATTGCCATCATGGTGTAAAAACCAAAGCGTTCACCCATATTAGCAAGGGCTGCTGCTAGTAATCCTTTCGGTTGTCCTTTGAACATAAATCAAGTTTATTAGTTAGTATTAAAATCTAATGTTCGCAAAAATAATAAAATTTGGATAACTTTGTTAAAAGTTTAAGCTGCCGATGTCAAAATTTATCTTTTTATTACTTGCAGGGCCTTTTTATCTTATCTCCCTTCTTCCCCTGAAGATTCACTATTTTATATCTGATATTTTTATCTTTCTTTTAAGCAGAGTTCTGGGATACAGACAATCTGTGGTTACAATCAATATTGCCCGCTCATTTCCGGAATTGCGGTACGGCCAGATTAAGGAGAGAGTAAAGGCGTTTTACGGTCATCTCTCTGAGATAGTTGCAGAGAGTATGTGGATGGTATCTGCAAGCAGTAAAAAACTTAGAAAGATTGCACGGTTCGAAAATCCTGAGCTTCTAAAATCGTTTTTCTCTTCCGGCAGATCGGTTATTATAGTTGGCGGACATATTGGAAATTGGGAGTTACTTACAAAGATGGACCATTTCGGGGAGGATAATCCTATTGGATTTTCGGGCGACGAACTTAAGTTTATATATAAAAAGCAGCACTCATCACTCTCAGACATGTTTGTACGCTGGATAAGGGAGAGCAGATCGGGGATAGAGCTTATAGAGTCAAATAAAGCGGCAAGGCATATACTAAAAAACAGGGATAAACTTGCCTGCTACTTTCTCTTTGCCGATCAGGCACCTCTGCCTGGCTCAAAATTTGTGACAGAGATGCTAAGTCAGCAGACCCTTATGATAAATGGGCCGGAGATTATTTCGAGAGGGGCAGATTGTCCTGTTGTGTTTATTAATATGGAGAGGGTACAAAGGGGCAGCTATAAAATTGTGTTTACTCTTATCACAGATAAACCGTCGGAGTGTGAGGAGGGGTTTGTCACAAAGAGGTATGCGCAATTGATAGAGAGTTGTGTGAGAGCAAATCCGGAGAACTGGCTATGGTCTCATAAGCGATGGAAAAGAGGTTTAGAAGATAATATATTAAAAGGATAAAATACAGAATATGAAAAAGTTACTTAGTGTTATTCTGCTTGTGTCGGCTCTTTTGGGCTCTACAAATTTAAGGTCGCAGATTATTAATCCCGGTGAGGGTGTTCCTGCAGGAGCAATTGTCTATTCGCTACCTCAAACCTCTCTTCATTTTGTGGCAGAGGCTCAATGTGAATCATTTATTGCAGGCCCCTATGCCCGTTTTGCACAAAAATATCTTGGTGTTGAGGCAAAAGAGGCAAATTCGGACAATTACAGAATAACTTCTGTGGAGATTATACCTTATATAGAGGCAGACCCTTCACTCAATATTGCACTCAACCTTGGCAACAACAGAAATGCATCTGCAAATTTCCTTGAGATGATTAACCAGGGTTTGATTATGTGGTCGGACTCATACGCGGGGAAGAGTGAAAAGCAGAGGTTTCCCGATCTTAAGAGCAGTACACTGTTTGTTAAATCGATGTCTACCTCAAATCTTACAAACGAAAAGACAACCCTCTACAGAACCGTTCAGACCTCTTCCGGATTAGAGAGGGCGGCAGTTCAGCAGAGTCAGGTGGTAGAGAAGAGTATAGAAAAAAGGGCAGAGGAGAGTGCAAATATGATTTTTAGACTAAGGGCAAAAAGGCTCGATATCATTACCGGTGAGACCGATGCTACATTTAGCGGAGATGCCTTAAGGGCTGCAATTGATGAGATTAACCGTCTGGAAGATGAGTATCTGAGTCTCTTCTTTGGCAAAACAAACACTACTTACCAGAAGATGACATTTGATGTTTTGCCGGATGCCTTAAATGATAAACAGATCTATATTGCTTTCAGGATATCTGAGACTCAAGGTCTGCTGCCATCCAACAATCTATCCGGTCGCCCGGTTGTCCTTGAGCTGCTGAGTGACAGAGTTGCCGAATCTATCAATATGGAGAAGACTCCGGCCAAGGGTAGAGTTATATATAGAAAGCCTCTCTTTGTAAATGCAAGATTGATGGATGGTCAGAACATGATTATGCAGGCGAGAGTCCCAATCTATCAACTTGGAAGCACAATGTCTTTTCCAATAGAAATTGCTACAGGAAGGTTGTAGGATTGAAAGAGATTTAGTAATTTTGAGTTTGCACAAAAACAGAATAATAATTATAAACAATTAAAAATAGAAAATTATGAACATTTCAGATCTTAAGCCCGAAAGGGTATGGAGCCATTTTTACTCTCTTACTCAGATTCCTCGCCCTTCCAAAAAGGAGGAGAAAGCAGTTCTTTTCCTGGAGAAATTCGGAAAGGATCTTGGTCTTGAGACAATCAAAGACGAATTAGGAAACATTATAATCAGAAAACCTGCTTCTCCGGGGATGGAGAACAGAAAGGGTATAATTTTCCAGGCACATATCGATATGGTTCCTCAAAAGAACAGCGATATGGTTCACGATTTCGAAAAGGACCCTATTATACCGAGAGTTGTGGACGGATGGATGTATGCAACAGGTACCACTCTTGGAGCTGATAACGGCCTTGGAATAGCTGTGGCAATGGCTGTTCTCGAAGATAAGAACATGGTACACGGGCCGGTTGAGGCGCTCTTTACAATTGATGAAGAGGCCGGAATGAATGGTGCCAGAGGTCTTAAAGGTGGACTTCTTAAAGGTGATATTCTCATCAATCTGGATTCAGAAGATGAAGGTGAGTTGTATGTTGGTTGTGCCGGCGGTCTTGATGCCAATGCAACATTTACCTATAACGAGACTCCTGTAGCACCGGGTATGGAGGGCTATAAGCTGAGTATTACAGGTTTAAAAGGCGGTCACTCCGGAATGGATATTATCCTTGGAAGAGGAAACGCAAACAAGTCTCTTGTAAGAATTCTTCTTCCTCTAATGAAAGATCTTGGAGCATCACTCTCTTCAATAGAGGGGGGTAGTTTGAGGAATGCAATCCCGAGAGAGGGTTTTGCAACTCTTGCAATTCCTGCTGCAAATGCAGATAAGGCAAAAGCTCTTGTAGAGAAGCATTTTGAGGAGATTAAAAAGGAGCTTGCTGCTCATGAACCAAATGTTAACATTACTCTTGAGAAGTGTGATACTCCAGCCACTGTAATAGATCAGACAACTGCTCTTAATATGGTTAAGGCTGTCTATGCCTGTCCAAACGGAGTTGAGAGAATGAGCGACGCTATGCCTGGTTTGGTTGAGACATCAAACAATCTGGCTATTGTTAAATCGGGTAATGGCAAGATTGTGATTAACTCTCTAATGAGGAGCTCTGTTGACTCTGCTAAGGAGATACTTGCTGCAGCTATATCATCTACATTTGAGCTTGCAGGTGCCGAAGTTGTATTAGCAGGCGGATATCCGGGATGGAAACCGGATGTAAATTCTGATATTCTTAAGACGATGAAGGTTGTATATAAAGATCTTTACGGTGTTGAGCCTGAGGTTAAGGCAATCCATGCAGGTCTTGAGTGTGGAATCTTAGGTGGAAATTATCCTAATTGGGATATGATATCTTGTGGCCCTACAATCCGCTCTCCTCACTCACCTGATGAGAGGGTAGAAATTGCAACAGTTGAAAAATGGTGGAACTATATTGTGGAGGTTCTTAAGAGTGCTCCTGTTAAAAAATAGTATCATTTAGAGAATACTTT
>CAZCXB010000140.1:0-5170 GCA_964502485.1 uncultured Muribaculaceae bacterium
TACAAGATTAATGTGCGATTAAGTGTGAATTTTTTATTAAAACTATATATTATGAAGAGTAAATTACTGGTTATGTTAATTTCATCTGCAGTTCTTACCTCGGCCTGCTCGGGGGGAGGAGAGAAAGCCGTAGAGGAGACTCCTATTTCAAGGAGCTCTATAAAAGTAGAGAACGGGCTTCTTACGCCCGAAATTATGCACAGTATGGGTAAAGTGAGCGATCCTCAAATATCCCCCGATGGTAAAGAGATTCTCTATGGGGTATCTTTTACAAGCATTGAGCAGAACAGGAATAACCGCGAGCTGTTTATTATGAACCTCGATGGCACTAACAACAGACAGATTACCTCAACTCCAAAGAGTGAAAATAATGCCCGTTGGATTAACGATGGGAGAGAGATACTTTTTCTTATGAGCGGAGAGTTATGGATGATGAACAGAGAGGGAGGTAAAAGAGAGAAGATCGGAGAGTATGGTACAGGAATATCGGAATTTGAGCTCTCTCCTGCCGGTGATAAGATCCTATTTGTATCAAATGTAAAATCAATTCAAAAATCGGGTGATATCTGGAGCGACTTACCAAAGGGTACCGGAAGAATGATTGACAAGCTTATGTATCGTCACTGGGACCGTTTTGTAGAAGATATCCCTCACCCATTTGTTGCAGACTTCGATGGCAAAACTATCTCTAATGTATTTGATATTCTTGAGGGAGAACCTTACGAATCTCCTACTCTACCTTTAAGTGGAATTGAACAGCTTAGCTGGAGCCCTGACGGCACAAAGATTCTCTATGCATCAAGAAAACTTATAGGTGTTGATTATGCATACTCAACAAATACAGATATTTACCTATTTGACATTGAAGCAAAGAGCCACAGAAACCTGACAGAGGGGATGCCTGGATACGATACAGACCCTGTTTTCTCTCCCGATGGTACTCATTTCGCATGGCTTAGCATGGAGAGAGCAGGATTCGAGGCAGATAAGCACAGACTCTTTATTATGAATCTTGAGACCGGCGAGAAGCGTGATTTGACTGCAAACTATAAATATAATGCAGACTCACCTGTGTGGCTACAGGATGGATCAGGGCTCTACTTCAACTCTTGTGTAAATGCGGTTACAGGTATCTACCAGGTCAATTTAGCAGATCAAAATATACGAAAGATCACAGAGGGGTGGTATGATTTCGGCAAAGTATCTATTGCAGGAGAGAAACTAATAGCCCTTTACAGAAGTATGTCCATGCCAAATGAGATTGTCTCCGTTGACCCGATTACAGGCGAATACTCGCAGATATCAGAAGAGAACAGTCACCTGCTTAGTCAGATAACTATGGGCAAAGTAGAAGAGAGATGGATTAAAACTGTAGATAATAAGGATATGCATATGTGGGTTATCTATCCTCCGGGATTTGACCCTGAGAAAAAATATCCGGCAATCCTATTCTGCTCAGGTGGTCCTCAGGGGGTTATGAGTCAAAATTGGTCTTATAGATGGAACTTCCAGCTTATGGCTGCTAACGGTTATGTGATTATTCTGCCTAACAGAAGGGGAACAACTGCGTTTGGACAAGAGTGGACAGACCAGATCTCGGGAGACTATATTGGTCTTAATATGCAGGATTATATCTCATCGGTTAAGGAGATGAAGAGAGAGAAGTATATAGATAAGGTGGGGGCGTCGGGTGCAAGCTATGGAGGTTACTCGATATTCTATCTTGCGGGAATTCATAAAGGTATGTTCTCTGCTTTTGTCTCTCATGCCGGAATTTTTAACCAGGAGCATATGTATATGACAACAGAAGAGCTTTGGTTCCCTCATTGGGATAATGGTGGTGCTCCATGGGATGACAATCCTGTCGCAAATAGGCACTACAGCAACTCGCCTCATAAATTTGTAAAAAACTGGGACACCCCGATACTGGTAACTCATGGAGAGCTTGACTACAGAGTTCCTGTAGATCAGGGAATGGCAGCATTCAATGCAGCTCAGGCACTTGGAGTCCCTTCCGAAATGCTCCTCTTCCCGGATGAGAATCACTGGATTCTTAAGCCACAAAACAGCATTCAGTGGAACAGAGTCTATTTCAGATGGTTTGATAAATGGCTTAAAAATCAGCAATAATAATAAGGTAAACAGCACCATATAATTAATTATTCACAATTTAACGGATATGAAAAAAAATATTTTACTATTAATCATGCTCCTTTCGGTCACCCTCTCCTCTGCACAGAAGAGGCCGCTGGATCACAGCGTTTACGACGGGTGGAAGAGTGTCGGAGCATTCAATATGACAGATGACGGGAAGTATACCATCTTTATGGTAAACCCTCAGGAGGGTGATAACTTCCTATACATAATGAATTTAACAAACTTCTCCAAAGATTCGATTGCAAGGGTAAACGGTCCTAAGCTCACTGCTGACGGCAAATTTGTTGCCGGTACCATTAAGCCTCACTTCCAGGAGTTGAAAGAGGCACGCATTAAAAAGGTGAAGCCGGATCTTATGCCTAAGGATACTCTTGGGATATACAATATCAACACTAAAGAGATCAAAAAGATACCTTATCTTAAAGCTTTCAAGATCGGCAAATACGGGAAAGATTTCATAGCATTCCAGACAACTCCGCCTGCTGATACAAGCAAGACCAAGAAGCCGGTTAAAAAGGATAAGGACGAGGGTAGTGATCTTATGGTTTACCAGCTCTCAACCGGTCTCATTGATACTCTCAGGTTTGTTTCGGACTACGACTTCTCGAACGGAGGTGACTCACTCTTTTTTGTAAGAAGACCTAACTCAAAGGACACCTTGCTGGATGCAGGCCTCTTTCTTTATACTCCAAAGAACAAACATCTGACTACTATTTACAATTTTGACCTTAAACAGAGTGTAAAACTTCCTGTTGTCAGTGAGGATAATAAGAATCTGGCATTCTACGCCAAGCTGGACACAACCAAACAGAGAGATAAATTTATCTCAATTCTGCATTACAAAGAGGGTTACCCTCAGGCAAAAATTGTTATAGATAACAATCTTAAGGGGATGACCGGCGATTTCCGTATCAGCGAAAACCGCTCTTTGCAATTTGACAAGTCGGGAAAGAGACTCTTCTTCGGGATTTCGCCTGTTATGCGGGAGAAGGATACCACAATCGTAGATTCGGAGGTTGCAAAACTTGATATATGGCACTATCAGGAGACCTATGTTCAGCCATATCAGTTGATAAACCTCAACAGGGAGATGAGAAAATCTTATCTTAGTGTTATAGACCTAAATAAAGAGCCGGAGCTTATTCAGCTTGCAAAAGAGGAGTATCAGCTTGTTCAGGTTGCAAATGAGTGGTCGGCAGATTGGGGTTTCTCTGTATCTGACTACCCATATCAAATTGAGTCACAATGGTCTGCAAATCCAAGAAGAGATCTTTACTTTGTTAATATCAAAGATGGAAGCAGCAAGCTTCTTCTTAAAGATAACTATATCAGCAATGTAAGCTCATCTCCGGATGGCAATTATTTGATCTGGTACAATAGTGCCGATAAAAAATGGTACTCCTACGATGTTGCATTAGATAAGATTGTATGTATAACTGAGGGACTTGGAGAGATATTTACCAATGAGCTTGATGACACTCCTCAAATGGCCTCATCTTATGGTCATGGTGGATGGTCAGAGGGTGACAAGGCACTATTTCTATACGATCGTTATGATATTTGGCAGATAGATCCAAAAGGGGTTACCCCTGCCATATCTTTAACAGATAATCTTGGCCGCACCAATAATCTCACATTCCGTATTGTGCGTCTCAAGGATATTCTTCTTCCTCCGGGTACTCCGGGTATAAAGATGGACCCTATCAAACCAAAGGAGACTATCTACTTCTCTGTTTTTGATAACACAACAAAGAACAACGGATACTACTTTAAGGAGATGGGTAAGAGAAAGCCGGAGATGAAACTTTGGGTAGTTGAGCCAATGACTTTTGTCTATCTTAACAGAGCTAAAAATGAATCTGTTATCACCTATGTAAAACACAACTTTACAAACTCACCGGATGTTTGGGTTACAAAGGACAACTTTAAGACACAGAGAAAGGTCACCGATATTAATCCTCAACAGAGAGATTACAATTGGGGAACTACCGAGCTTGTAAAGTGGAAATCAAAAACAGGGCTTGATGTAGAGGGGATTCTGCACAAACCGGAAGATTTTGACCCTACTAAGAAGTACCCTGTGGTAGTCTATTTCTATGAGAGGATTACAGATCTGCTCCACGTTTACAGAGCACCGGCTCCAAGCCGCTCTACAATTAACATTACATACTTTACAAGTAACGGTTATCTTGTATTTACCCCGGATATCTATTATCAGATTGGTTATCCCGGCAAAAGTGCAGTTGACTGCATAGTTCCCGGAGTAGAAAAGATTTGCGAGAATCCTTGGGTAGACAGAGAGAATATTGCCATTCAGGGTCAAAGTTGGGGTGGATACCAGGTTGCATTTATGATAACACAACCGGAGACATTCAAGTGGAAGGCAGCGGGTGCAGGTGCACCTGTTGCAAATATGACCAGCGCATACGGAGGAATCAGATGGGGGTCAGGAATGGTTCGCCAGTTCCAGTATGAGCACACACAGAGTCGTCTGGGAAAAACTCTTTGGGAGGGTCATGACCTCTATATCGAGAACTCACCACTATTCTTTGCCGATAAGGTGGAGACACCGCTCCTGATAATGCATAACGACGAAGATGACGCAGTTCCATGGTATCAAGGGATTGAGTACTTTACTGCACTTCGCCGACTGGGAAAACCTGTATGGATGCTCCAGTACAATAAGGAGAAGCACAACCTGGTGAGCAGAATAAACGCCAAAGATTTAAGTATAAGACTATCGCAGTTTTTTGACCACTATCTTAAAGGCGCACCTATGCCTGTTTGGATGAAGAGTGGTGTTCCTGCAACTCTAAAAGGGATTGACTGGGGTTTTGATTTAACCGAGTAACTACCCAAAAATACTATGTTGCATTTGATGAACTTTTAAAAACTCAATTGGCGACTAAAAAATATTAAAGAGGCTGCCTGAAACTAGGCAGCCTCTTCATTATTAATAATTAACCAATTACATTGTATTAAAGATTTATTTTTTCTGGTTTCTTTACTGTAT
>CAZCXB010000141.1:0-5155 GCA_964502485.1 uncultured Muribaculaceae bacterium
ATATGTAGGAGTTAATTTTAAATAGATTTCTAAATATCGCTTCGTTTTTTAGAAAGTATATTGGTAAAACGGGTGGTACAGTCAGGATATGCATTTTATCTCCATCAGGAGTAGATATTTGCACCAATCTTTTTTTAACTCCTATCATCTTTAAAAACGGAGTATCTTGTTTTTTCAAAAAACCGGATATTATATCTTTATAAGTATAGGCATGCTCAACAAAAAGGACTCTGTTGTCCTTAGCCAATCTTCCCATAAGTTGTACGGTAGATTTTGTGTATTTCCCATACCAGCTGGTATTTGCAATACAAATAATATTTCGATTCTTTAACATAGTATAGCTTTTTTACCTCTGTTTTAAGTATAGTTTATGGTACTCTGATGCCATATTTTTCCAGGAGAATCTCTTTGCCCGCTCAACCCCTTTTTCACAAAGTTGATCACGGTAATCGCTATCTTGAGAGATTTTTTTAATCGCATTCATTATCTCTTCGGGAATGTAGGGGTTTACAATCAGAGCAGCATCTCCTGCCACCTCCGGCATAGAGGAGGTGTTAGAGGTTATTACCGGCACTCCGCAAGCCATACCCTCTAAAATAGGGATTCCGAAGCTCTCTCTGAGTGATGGATAGAGGAAGATTTTACATTGATTGATTATTGATGGCATATCTGTGTTGGGGACATATCCGGTGAGGCATATATCCTCTCTGATTTCAGGATGGCCGATATCCTGTAAAACTCTCCTTAATGCCTCCTCGTCATAGTCGAGCATAACAAGTTTGTATTTTACACTGCTTGAAGAGTTGAACATAGCAAAGGCTTTGAGGACATTTGGGGTGTTTTTTTTAGGATCTGTATTGCCAAGAAAAAAGAAGAAGTTATCGGGGAGCTTGTATCTCTCTTTAGCTGCCTCTAAAAGGGAGGTGTCGGAAATCTTACGAAAATGTTCTCCAACTCCGTTGTAGATAGCTGTGAGATTCTCTCCAAGTCCCATGAAGCTTTTAATTCGCTCCTTTTCAAATTCAGAGACAGTTACAACCCGGAGACTTTTTCTTACCACAGGAGGTACAATAAAACGTCTGTAGAGATTACCGAATTTCTGATACCACGTTCCACTTTTCTTAAAAACGGAGTTGCTCTCGAGATATATAATATCATGAAGTGTAACAATAAGAGGAACCTTACTAAAGAGAGGGCCGGTATTACTTGTGCAATGGAGAATATCGCATTTGTGCTTTTTTGCGGCACGTGGAAGGGCAATCTGCTCCCAAAGAGGATAAATACCTCCATTTAGTTCAATAATCCTGAAATTTGATGTCTCACTAAGAGACTCCCTGTCTGTATCCGGTTTTACAAAGATAAAGTACTCATTTACCTTATCAATAATCTGCAAGTTGCGGATAAGTTCCAGGGCAACCATATCCATACCATGCTTCTTTTTGCGGAAGATTCTCTGCGCCTCTATTCCTATTCTCATTGGGTTATATGTTTTAAAACCTGTTTTAGGTGATCTTTATGTTCCGTGCTGAGTGTGAATAAATCTTTTGTTTGCCCCTTTAAGCTTGAAAAGAGAGAAAAACATCAGAAAGAAGATCTTGGGCAAAGTCCTGATAGATTTCAATGTCTCTTTTGTGTAGAATTTATGAGGGATGCTAAAGATAAATGCAATAGTAGTGATGGCAAGTAATGATAACCAGTGATATACGCTATAAAGGAGAAAAGCGGAGTCTCTCTCAAAATACTCCAGGGTACCATAAATAAAGGAGACAAGTACGATAAGGCCAATAAGAAGAACTCTCGGAGGTAGAATAAACTGGTACACTTTGTCAAAGTAATCGAGATTGCCTTTAATAAAGAGATGATAGATACCTGAGAAGACATTGCGTCTGAAGTAAATAAGCTGTGCAGAGAGCCACCTTCTTCTTTGATTTGCAAATACATCCGCTTTTTGGACCTTCTCATCAAATACCATAGCATCGTTCAAATACTCTATTTTTACCCTGTTTTTGAGCAGCTTTAATTCGAGCTCTTTGTCAAACCCTCCAACCGCATCAATAGCAGCCATGGAGCTTTTAAAGAAGGGATAATT
Source organism: uncultured Muribaculaceae bacterium (assembly GCA_964502485.1). Taxonomy (GTDB): domain Bacteria; phylum Bacteroidota; class Bacteroidia; order Bacteroidales; family UBA932; genus Bact-08. The sequence continues at coordinate 2,090 of CAZCXB010000141.1, forward strand.
AAAGGCCATTCCGGAGCCTATCAGAGCAGATGAGAGACCAAGATTCCGGTGTCCTTTCCTAAATATATTGTTGTTTATCTCCTCGCTTACTGCATCTAAGACAGCAAAAGAGGTGTTCATGTTTTTTGCAACCCGGTGTCCTTGTACTGCAATGTATCCGTTATCGAATGCCAGATTCATCTTTGTCAAGAAATCCGGGGCCATAATATTGTCTGCATCCAGAACCAATGCCACATCATAGCTGCTGTCAATAGTCTCCATAGCCCTGTTAAGAGCTTTGGACTTTGTGCTCTTCTCAAATGAGACCTCGATTAGTATAATTGGCAACTGTTTAAGCTTCTCTATAGTCTCCGGCAAAAAAGAGTCAGCAATTACTACTACATCAAACTTATCACTTGGATACTCTTGTTTGAGCGCCTCTGAGGCAACCTCAAAGATCACATTGTCCTCCTTATATCCGGGAATCAGTACTGCGAACTTTCTTACAACTCCACTGAACTCTCTATTGCTACGACCTTTTGGGAATACCCCCGCAACTGCAAAAACTAATGCATAAACTGCAGCAATTCCAAGATATAAAATAGTTACAGTTTCAAGGATGTTGATGATTACATTAAAAACTTCCATATAGTTACAGTTTAGGGTTGTCCCGGATTCCTTTATAGTGAGTTAAATTCCAAATATATGCCCTCCAGTATGCAAACATATTTTTGAATTTTCTCTGTATAATAAGTACCAATGTATTCTTTGGAAGGGAGAAGAGAACCTGAAAGAGGAAACTTACAAAAAAATGAACCCCCTTACTATTTCTCCGAGTATAAATTATTCGCCCTCTTGTTAAATAATAGGTCCTTAGTGGGCTCTCCTTACCGGTTGAGACAGACTCTTTATGTAGAATAAAGGATGCCGGCTGATAATATAATTTGTAACCGGCGCGTTTGGCCATCTCTGCCCAGTCGTGCTCCTCATAGTATAGAAAATATACCTCAGTCATCAACCCTATATCCTCTATAATTCTGCGGGGAATCATCATAGCGGCCCCATGAATTGACTCTGTTTCACAAAGGTTATTGTACTCCGGTCCATCGGGTTTATGATAGCCGATCCCCTTGTTTCTAATTGTGTATGGGTTCATACGGGTAAAACCTGCATACTGGATAAGGTTAGGGTCCCAGTGAAACTTAATTTTTGGACTTACCATCCCGATTGATGAGTCACCCTCTAAAAGATCTGTAAGAGGCTCCAAAAACCCGGGAGGAACCTCTGTATCATTGTTTATGAGCATGATATACTCTCCCGACGAGGCCCTTATACCTACATTATTTCCACCTGCAAATCCAAGATTCTTCTCTGTTTTTATTAGTGTAATCTCAGGAAAATTCTCTTTAAGAGTATCCGGATTGTCACTGGGTGAGCAGTTATCTATTACAATTATCTCGTAATTGGGATATGTAATTTCTCGTAAAGAGTTGAGTAAACATGAAGTAACCGTGCTTTGGTTATAGTTCACAGTTATTATCGAGACAAGTGGATGCCTGTTCATAGGTGTAAAGTTTGGGTATGGCTCTTAAAGTTTTTCGACCATTAAGATACAAAACATTTTTATCATATCTCTTAGGTGTTCTTACAAACTGTAATATCGGTAGTGTTCCGGCTTATATGGACCATCTGCAGAGATTCCCAGATAGGCCTCCTGGGCGGGAGTCAGCCGGGTAAGCTTAACTCCAAGCTGCTCCAGGTGCAGTCGTGCCACCTCCTCATCCAGTTGCTTAGGAAGACGGTAAACTCCTGTTTCATAACTGTTATTCCACAACTCGATCTGAGCCAGAGTCTGATTGGTAAAAGAGTTGCTCATTACAAAAGATGGGTGACCGGTTGCACAGCCAAGGTTTACGAGCCGACCCTGTGCCAGCAGGTAGATTGAGTGACCATCAGGAAATATATATTTATCTACCTGTGGTTTTATGTTTACTCTCTCTATACCTTCCCACTTTTCCAATGCTGATACCTCTATTTCATCGTCAAAATGGCCGATATTACAAACAATGGATTGATCTTTCATTAAAGATATGTGCTCTGCGGTTATAATATCTTTGTTGCCTGTTGCAGTAACAAAAATATTCCCCTCACAAACTGCCTCCTCCATTGTTTTAACCTCGAAACCCTCCATTGCTGCCTGAAGGGCACATATAGGATCGATCTCGGTTATAATTACCCTTGCTCCGTAGCTATGCATAGATCGCGCACAGCCTTTGCCTACATCTCCGTAACCGGCTATAACAACAACTTTTCCTGCAATCATAACATCAGTAGCTCTTTTGATTCCATCAGCAAGAGATTCCCGGCAACCATACAGATTATCAAACTTTGATTTGGTAACAGAGTCATTTACATTGAATGCGGGAAAGAGTAGCTTTCCCTGCTCTAACATCTGGTAGAGACGATGTACACCTGTTGTTGTCTCTTCCGAAACCCCTTTTATGTAAGGCGCCTGACGATGCCAGCGTTCAGGGTCTGCGGAGAGTATCTGTTTTAAGGAGTTGTTTAGCTCCTTTTCGTCGATTGTATCTGTAAGGGCTTCCAGAATTGATGGGTTGATCTCTGCCTGGTAACCTCTGTGAATCATCATGGTAGCATCTCCCCCGTCGTCAACAATAAGTGTAGGCCCTTTCCCTTCTCCAAAGTCAAGAGCTCTTTCGGTACACCACCAGTAATCTGCAAGTGTCTCACCCTTCCAGGCAAAAACAGGGACTCCGGCCTCTGCAATTGCAGCAGCGGCATGGTCCTGAGTAGAGTAGATATTGCAGCTGCACCAACGGACCTCAGCGCCAAGAGCTGTAAGCGTCTCAATAAGAACAGCTGTCTGAATTGTCATATGCAGCGACCCCATAACTCTTGCTCCGGCAAGAGGCTTTGTCAAACCATATTTTTTGCGCAGGGACATCAGTCCGGGCATCTCTTTCTCTGCAATCTCTATCTCTTTGCGGCCAAACCCTGCAAGAGTGATATCTGCAACTTTATAATCCTTAAAGCCGGTTTTATTCTCCATATTTATCGATATTATAT
>CAZCXB010000142.1:0-5136 GCA_964502485.1 uncultured Muribaculaceae bacterium
AAGAGTGCTTTTACGTTTTCTAGTAAGATTATAAAAAATTGCATTTGATTATCTGCGCTTTGCAAAATAAACCGAGAGGTGGTGCGGTAAAAAAGGCATGCGCGGCAAAAAAAGCGTGAGTAGCAATAAATGAACTTGCGCAGCAATAATAACACTTGTGCAGCAATAATAACACTTGCGCAACAGTAATAACACTTGCGCAGCAGTAATAACACTTGCGCAGCAGTAATAACACCTGCGCAGCAGTAATAACACCTGCGCAGCAGACAAAAACTCCAGTGGATCAAAAAGTTATGTAGGGAACTCCGGGAGGTGGAAACTTTAACAAAGCTCAAAAAAGTCGTTGCCTTTGTCGTCAACCAGTATGAATGCAGGGAAATTTTCAACCTCAATTTTCCATATTGCCTCCATTCCTAGTTCGGGATACTCAAGCATCTCAACCTTTTTTATGCTCTCCTGGGCTAGTATGGCAGCAGGGCCGCCGATGCTGCCCAGATAGAAGCCGCCAAATTGCTTACAGGCATCTGTAACCTGCTTGCTTCTGTTACCCTTGGCAATCATAATCATACTTCCCCCGTGACTCTGGAACAGATTTACATATGAGTCCATCCTTCCTGCAGTTGTCGGGCCGAAAGAGCCACTTGCAAATCCCTGTGGCTTTTTGGCCGGGCCTGCATAGTATATTGGATGATCCTTAACATATTGAGGCAGGCCTAAACCGGAATCTATCCTCTCCTTAAGCTTTGCATGGGCACTATCTCTTGCAACAATTATAGTCCCGTTAAGAAGCAGAAATGTAGAGACAGGATATTGTGATAAATCGGCTAAAACCTCTTTCATCGGGCGGTTAAGGTCAAACTTAACTGCTCCGGTGTGTGTTGCCTGAATATTTCTGAGTTTTTCGGGAATCAGTCGGGCAGGATTTGAGTCAAGAGTCTCTAACCAGATACCCTCTTTGTTGATTTTTGCCTTGATATTTCTATCGGCACTGCAAGAGACTCCCATACCAACAGGGCAGGATGCACCGTGTCTTGGCAATCGTATAACTCTTATATCGTGAGCAAAGTACTTACCTCCAAACTGGGCACCAATCCCAAGCGAGTTTGCTGCTTTTAGAAGTTTAGCCTCCAGTTCAAGATCCCGAAAAGCGTGACCCTCCTCTCCCCCTTTTTTGGGAAGCTCATCCAGATATTTTGCCGAAGCAAGCTTCACTGTTTTCATACACTGCTCGGCAGATGTTCCTCCAATCACAAATGCAATGTGGTAAGGTGGACAGGCAGATGTACCGAACAGCTTCATCTTCTCGACAAGATATTGTTCAAGAGTTGCAGGATTTAAAAGAGCCTTGGTCTCCTGGAAGAGAAAACTCTTATTTGCCGACCCGCCACCCTTGGCAACAAAGAGAAACTTATACTCACAACCATCAGTAGAATAGATATCTATCTGTGCAGGCAAATTGTTTCCCGAATTCTTTTCGGAGTACATATCAAGAGCAATCGTCTGAGAATATCTTAGGTTATCCTGCTGATAAGTATCAAATACACCGTGAGCCAGAGCCTCCTCGTCACCACCACCTGTCCACACTCTATCTCCCTTTTTGGCAACCACGGTAGCTGTGCCTGTATCCTGACAAAATGGTAAAACACCTTTAGACGAAACATCTGCATTAAGTAACATTGTCAGAGCCACCGCCCTGTCGTTCACACTCGCCTCCGGGTCACTAAGGATTTTTGATACCTGCTCATTATGTTCCGGACGCAGCATAAAGGCAATGTCGTGCATAGCCTGTGCCGAAAGCACTCTCAAACCCTCTTTGTCAACCTTTAGTATCTCCTCCCCCTCAAAAAAGGAGGTAGATACATATTTATCTGTAAGCAGATGATAATCTGTTTTGTCTGCTCCCAATGGGAACATCTCATTGAATTTAAACTCCATCTCTCATTTTTCTTATTATAACATTTACTGCGCAGAAGAGTTCTGTAAAAGGAACTGTTTCATAAAATCATTGAGTCCTCCATCCAGAACCTCTTGGGTATCTGATGTTTCAAATCCGGTTCTAAGATCCTTAACCATCTTATAAGGGTGGAGGACATAGCTTCTTATTTGAGACCCCCACTCTATCTTTAACTTCTTTCCCTCCAGTTCGGCCTCTTTCTCTCTTTTTTTCTTAAGCTCAAGCTCATACAGATGAGACTTAAGAATACGTAAAGCATTCTGGCGGTTATCCAGCTGAGAGCGTGACTCGGTGTTCTCAACAGCAATTCCTGTTGGAAGGTGTCTCACCCTGACTCCTGTCTCAACCTTGTTTACATTTTGTCCCCCCGCTCCTCCGGAACGAAAAGTGTCCCACTCCAGATCTCCGGGATTGATCTCAATAGTAATTGTATCGTCTACAGCAGGGTAGACAAATACCGATGAGAATGTAGTCTGTCGTTTTCCTTGGGAGTTAAAGGGTGATATCCTCACCAACCGATGAACGCCACTCTCCGTTTTGAGATACCCATATGAGTAATCTCCTTCAAATTCTACAGTTACCGACTTTATTCCTGCCTCCTCTCCATCTATAAGATCATATATGTGAACCTTATAGCCATTTCTTTCGCCCCATCTCACATACATCCTCATAAGCATAGCGCTCCAGTCGTTACTCTCGGTCCCGCCTGCCCCTGAGTTTATCTTAAGTATTGCACCCAGATTATCTCCCTCAGATCCAAGCATACTACGCAACTCAAGATCATCCGTTTTAGATAGCAGAACTTTGTAGTGATTCGTCACCTCCTCCTCAATAGTGCTATCCTCACTGAGGAAATCGACAAGAACATCAAGGTCCTCTAATAGAGACTCAAGATGGTCATAGCTCTTTACCCAAAATTTAACAGGTGACAGTTTTTTTAGAAAACTCTCGGCTTCTGCAGGATTATCCCAGAAAGCCGGGTTAAGAGAGATATCCTCTCCCCTCTTTAACTCCTCTCTCTTTTTTGCGATGTCAAAGAGACCTCCCCAGCGCCATAATCCGCTGACGGATCTCTTTGTGTTGATCCGTATTGAACATAAATAGTAGATTTAATGTTTGGCAAAGTTAGCCAATAATCTGTTAACTTGAGACAAAACTTTGTCATAACCGAACCCTCTTGATAGGGCAAAACGCACCAGTGAGGCCTTTAACTTATCTCTTTCACTTAGTTTACTCTTTTGAGCAGATAGCCTTTTCTCCAATAAAGTGACCAATCTCTCCTCTTCCTGATCCGGAGTAAATTGAGCTAATGCCTCATCAATCAACTCCTTGGGTATCAATTTCCCCTTAAGTGCCCATCTGATCTTCGAAGGCCCCCATCCTGAGAGAGAGCTCTTATCACGAACAAAAGCAAAAGCGTATCGGTGGCTACTGATAAAACCATCCTCCTCAAGAGATTTAATTATCAAGGTATTATCTGTATCGCTTAGCTGATATCTCGCCAATTTTTTGAGGATATCAGCAGGGCAATACTCCCGCATTGAGCATGCTCTCTGCATTGCACTAAGTGCCCTCTGGTACATATCATCAACCCTTTTAAGAGCTATTCGGCTATAAGCTCCTCCATAAACCTCATAAACTCCTCTCTGTATTTAATAAAGTGAACACCCGTACCCGGACCGGAGAAGCCTGAGTGAATTCTCCTTACAGAACCCTTTTTATCCACAATTACAGTTGTAGGGAATGCTTTGAAGTTCTCAAGCTCAGGCAGAGCATCCCTCACCTTTGCAGGGGTATGAGCCGTAATAAGTATATCATAACCAATGCCGGCAACCTCTGCAAGTTTCCCTGCCTCCGTTTTTGCCGTCTCAAAATTGTCCGATCTCTCGAATGCAAGACAGATAATCTCTAATGAGGGTGAATATTTATTGTACATCTCCATCAAAAATCTACTCTCATCCAGACAGTTAGGACACCATGATCCACTAATCTGCACTACCGTTACTCTGTTTTTAAATCTCTCATCAGAGAGCGAAACAGGGACTCCGTTCATATCAGGGAAAGAGAATCCAAGTGAGGTGTAGCCACTCTTCATTCCGGTAACCGAATAGGCATCCGGGAGAGATGCACTCTCATTTCTGAAACCGCTGCCGCTCTCAACAGAGCTAAATCCGGAACGCATCACAATATTCCTAAGAGTATCACCATCAATATCTGCAGTAAATAACCTGATAAACCCACCATCAAAGCATGATAGCATAAGTTTCCCTCCCTGGGCTGCTACACCTTCAAAGAATCTGTAGTCTCCAGTAGGAGTTAAAAATGAACCAGTTACAGATTTACCATTATCAGCAAACTCCCCAATAATCTCTTTATCCCCAAGAGTTATCTGCCACCTGCCCCCGGCACCGCTTCCGGCGATATGAGCTTCATCAAACCTGGTATCTACCCCTGCTACAGCATTAAACGGCATTGTATAGGCAGATCTTTTAAAAGATCCATTCATGCTGCTTTTTCCCGCCTTAAGAGCAAACTCCGAACTGAAGAGAGGCATTGTAATAAAGAGAGAGTCCCCTATAAAACGTACATTTTTAACCTCATATCTATAGTCTCCGGTGATTATATCAATAACTGTATCAGATCCGGAGACTCTATATTCAAAGTTGAATGGAATCTCAGCCGAATCGGCAGTCACAAGAGCTCCTCTCCACACTCCTTGTTGCGGAAACTCCGATTTTTTACTGCATGAAAACAATGAAATTGATGCAATAAGGGTTACAAACAGTGATCTTTTCATTTTGTTATTTTTTAAATTTCTTATTCAAATAGCGAACAATCTCTCCAACCCACAAAACTACAGATGTGCCTGCAATAATTGTAATCCAATCTTTTAAAGATATTGGAACTGTTCGGAAGAGATCCCCGGCAAACTCTACAATCAGTATCTGCCCGACAATAATTGCAGAAGCAACAGTCAAAAATCCCGGACTTGTCAAAACACCTTTAAATGCCCAGGTTCCTGTAGAGTAAGCTTTAGCATTAAAGAGGTTCCAAAACTGAAGCATAACAAAAACAGTAAAGAACAGAGAGAGATTGTACTCGGAAACCTCTCCGTCCGGACCACCCATAAAGGCAAGAAGAGCAAGCATCCCGGCAGTAAAGAGTGCTGCAGTGATTAAAAT
>CAZCXB010000143.1:0-5068 GCA_964502485.1 uncultured Muribaculaceae bacterium
ATTTGTGATATCACCTCGTCTATTAAGCAGAAAAAATCATAAACTCATTTATCGCCATGAAAACAAAAATTATTTTTCTGCTTGCAGCTATTTTTACAATTTCAATCAATGCCCTTGCAATTTCTCCTGCAACGACAGATTTGGTAACCCCAAAAATTGATGCTGTCACTTTAGTGCAGCGTGCCTTCAAACAGATATCTGTTAACTACCCTAAATCGGACAATCAGATGAACGCTTTTTACAAGGAGCGCGTTACAAAGAATAGTGATTGTCTCTCTGTAAGTGAAGCTATACTCGATATTAACAAGAGATCCTATATCACTCCAAAGGCAGATCAGGTTGCTGTAAGGGATGCACGCGGAAACACAAGCTCAAAAGAGTGCGACCACTATATGATAAAGCTTCAGGGTGGACCACTTACAGCTCTTCAGCTGGATGTTATAAAACACCCTTTCCTTGGAAGTGATCTTTATAACATTGGTGAAAGTTATGATTTCTCATATGGAAAACCGGCCGAACTGGCAGGAAAGATGTTCTATGTAGTAAACTTCAATCAGAAGTATGCGAACGGTGAGATGCTGTTTAGAGGTAAGATCTACATTGAGTCGGAGTCTCTTGCGATAGGTAAGATTGAGTACTCAATGAATGTTGAGAAGAGAGAATTTGCTTACGCAAGATTTCTTAAAAGAAAGCCAAAATACTCCGATGTTACAATACTATCTGCAGACTATGTCGTTAATTACAGAGAGTACGATAATAAGTGGTATTTTGACTATTCAACATCAAATGTAGCGCTCAACATTCTTAATAAGCTGGATAACACTTACGATGCATATCAAGTAAACACTCAACTGGCAATCACAAATCTTGTAGCAGACGGATTCACTATTGACAAGAAAAGCATGCTTAAAAGCAGTGATATCCTTGCAGATAAGATAAACGACTTTAAAATTGCATCTGAATGGGACGTTTATAATCTGATAATGCTTTTAGCTGCAAACTATTAATCTAAAATTACAGTATGCCGTCACCAACAAAAAATAAGATAAATTTTGGTTAGTTTAATTTAAGTACTTGGTTGGAAAGGCTAAATCAATTGGGGCAATGCCCCAATTGATTTTTTTTCACCTTGAACTTGTGAGCGGATGAGGATTGGACGTTGCCCGTTGTGCTAAGGGGTTTATAAGCCCGTAACGTGTAAATGAAGCGTTCCTGCTGTGAGAGGTGTCACTTATCTAACAAAGTTTTTCTCCAGAATTTTATAGTTGCCTCATCTGAATGACTTCCCTGATAACCTCTATAGCCATGCAGAGCTCCGGGATAGAGCATCAACTCAAACTGTTTACCCGCTTTTTGCAGAGCATCTATAAGTTGCATTGTGTTTTGAAGATGAACATTATCATCATCCGTCCCGTGTGTAAGATATAGGATAGAACCCTTTTCGCTTCTGTATTTATCTGCCATTAGCAACACAGAACTCTTTTTGTAGCCATCCGGATTGTTATCAGGATGGTCCATATATCTCTCGGTATAGTGAGTGTCATAAAGATGCCAGTCATAAACCCCGGCCCCGGCAACTCCATATCGGAAATACTCGGCACCCTCAGTTAGCGCCAAAGCAGTCATAGTTCCCCCGTAACTGAAGCCGGTTATTCCGATTTTCTCAGGATTGACAAAAGGGAGTGAAATGAGGTACTTTGCCCAATAGATATAGTCCTGTAATTCGTAATAGCCTAAATTCCTGTGAATATAGTTTATCCCCTCTTTACCGCAATGACCGGAAGCACGATTATCTACAGAGAGCTGTATTACCCCTTCGCTTGCCCACAATAGATTGTTTTTTGATGGAGCTCTCCAGGTATCCATAACGTATGTAGAGTTAGGACCTCCATAGATATTCACTATTACAGGATATCTCCTGCTTTTATCAAAGTTTTTAGGATAAGTAATTGTTCCGGGCAAACGGAATCCCTCCGGAGTTGTAATATAGATCAGTTCCGGTAAAGGTAGATCAAGTGAGTCGAAATTCCCGGCTCTGCTATCTGCAATAACAATAAATTCACCCTCTTCTACGACACCTCTCCTCTCAGACGACATAAGTACAAGTTTACCCGGTGCTGTAAGATTTGAGGCAAGAGCAACAATATGCTTTTTATCCGGAGATAAAAGTGGCATTGTATAGTTAAACTCTCCGGAGGAGATACGCTTAACGCTCTTTCCTTTAGTACCCCATGTAAGCTTGTAGATATCATTTCTTACAGAGACCTCTCTTCTTGCAGTAAAATGGATTGTATTTGTCTGTTCGTCAACAGATACTATTTTCACTCCCCAGTTCATTCCATCTGTAAGCCTCTCAAGCTTATGACCGTCATAACTCTGGTAATAGATATGCTCCCAAAGCTCAAAGTCCCTTACAAAGTAGAACCCATACTTCCCAAACTTCATATCTGTTATCCAGTTTATCCATGTTTGCTGATACTCCTTGTAGATTGACTCCTTTGTCCCGTCAAATGAATTCACACCATAAAGGATAAGATTACTCTGCTCTCTGTCCATCCACTGAACCATCACTGTTGCACTGTTTGAGCTCCAGTAAGGTGTTCCAAAGTATTGGTCATCTTTGCTGTCAAAATTTGCCCATACAATATCTCCGCCCTCCTTGGCTACAAATCCGAGCATAACCTCAGGATTGGGGTCGCCTGCCTTTGGATATCTGGTTCTTACAATTGAGCCATGCCTGCCTGCCGAGTTATAGATAGGGAACATTGGCACCATAGAGTCGTCAAAACGATAGAAAGCGAGACGTTTACTATCCGGTGACCACCAAAATGCTCTGTATTGACCGCCTCTTCCAAAAATCTCCTCGAAATAGACCCATGACGCCCATCCATTTAAGATAAGTTCAGAGCCGTCGAAGGTATATCTTATCTCCTTTCCACTCTCAATATCTATTGAGTACAGATCGTTATCCCTTGTAAATGCCACTGATGTGTAATCCGGCGAGAGGGTCGGGTTCTTCTCATCTGATGGTGTATTTGTCACCCTCTTCTCATTTCCGTTTACATCATAATAGTATATATCTCCACTTTTAAGTGCTACCCTTGGTGTAGCCTGAGGTGCAGCAGGTGTCTCAATCTCTGCCATTGTACCTCTTTTGATGTTGTATTCATAATAGAATCGCTTCATCCCTTTTGTATGAAGCAATACAATATTATCATTGTCTTTCCATGAGTGTGGTAAAGGGATTGACTCAACAGGACTCTGAGCAGGAGAAGCTGCCGTGCAGATCACTATTAGCAGCAGAGCTGCAGCTGACTTTTTAAGAAACGAACTAAAAACCATAAAAAAGAGTATTTTGTTTATTATTTGACAAAGAATCTATCGTCAAAATTAACAAAATAAACTTTATTTACAGCACGTGTTATTGCTGTATATAGCCATTTAAGATCATCAATAGTTATATCCTCTCTCCAGAACGGGTTGTCGATAAAAACACTCTTCCATTGACCACCCTGTGATTTGTGGCAAGTTATGGCATTGGCGTGTTTTATCTGAAGAGCATTATAGTATCTGTCCTCTCTTACGGACAACACCCTTTTTCTCTTAACTTTTATATGGGCATAATCCTCCAAAACAGCATTAAATAACATTTTATGCTGCTCTGAGCTTAAACTTGCGCTCTCGCTTTCCAGAGTATCGAGTATTATTCTGGCTTCAATCTCAACGTCGTTATAATCGCCGAAACGTAATGTTGCAAGTGCAAAACTTAGTCCGTATCTCTCTTCGTATGAGGAGATCTTTACAAGTTCTGCAACATCTCCGTTTGCAATAAAATCTATCTCATCCACATTGTCCAGAAACTGATAACAGTTTTTTACAATCATTAGCTTGTCTCCTCTGTTAACCCTCTCCTCTCTGTATAGAATTTTTGACCTTATACCCTGATTGTAACGATTAGCCCTCTTATTGGAGCGACACAAAACCAGTGTCTCCTCCATTGTTGTTTTGTCAAACTCAGATGAGAGACGCTCAATCAGATCTCCCCCTGTGATCCTCTCAATATCATCGAATCCGGCAGTATCCAACTTTGGGAAACGAGCAGTTCCACTCTCGATAATCTCTCTAAGAATGGTTGCATTATGGAGAATACCCGAGCTTTTTGCCTGCCTGACAACAGTTTTAAGAGCAATATGAGTTACTTTGGAGTAGCTCTCGATATATGAGATATTGAGAGCATTGGAGAGATCCTCCCCTACCGGAGGGAGCTGTGCCGGATCCCCTATTAATATAAGTTTATTCCCACTATTGGATTTTATATACTTAAACAGATCGTCAAGAAGATTTCCGCTTCCAAATATTGCAGATTCATTTACATTTGTAGAGATAAGGGATGCTTCGTCAACAATAAAGATTGTATCTCTGTTTTTATTCAAATCGAGGGTGAACATACCAACTCCATCCTTCATCGATTTCTGTCTATATATCTGCTTATGAATTGTCCATGTTTTGCAACCTGTATATCCTGCCAAAACCTTTGCGGCTCTACCGGTTGGCGCAAGCAGAATAAAATTATGTTCAAACTCTTTAAGGATAGAGACAAGCGATGCGATGGAAGATGTCTTTCCGGTACCGGCATATCCGCTTATCACCATTATCCCATCGTCGTCGGAGTTATTAACGATAAACGTTGAGAGTTCACGAAAAAGATTAAGCTGACAAGTTGTAGGTTCAAATCCCAGGCCTCTTATAAGAGAATTATATACAAATGATTCCAGCGCCATATCTGCTCCCCTATCTCCACCTGTAAAGTACAAAAATGAGCAGCAGAGAGTAAATCTCAAGACGGCCTAATAACATCTGAAAAGAGAGGAGAAGTTTTGCAGATATTGGAAAATGAGAATAATTTCCTAAAGATCCTACGCTTCCAAATCCGGGGCCAACATTCCCCATTGAGGCAATTGAAGAGGAGAAGGAGTCAAGCATATCAATACCCATAAAGGTTAGAGCTGAGGCTACCAGGAAAACAATAAAGAGATATAGTGCAATAAACAGATTGATAGAGTATACT
>CAZCXB010000144.1:0-5023 GCA_964502485.1 uncultured Muribaculaceae bacterium
ATTTTATATATTTGTAAATTTATTTTTCTTTATCTGCCTGCAGCATTTCTTCTGGTATCTTTTTTATGGATTTTAACACTTAAGTGGGTTCCCGTTTATCTAACCCCTCTTATGGTTATTAGATCTGTAGAGAATTCCGGGGATAAAACCTTCAAGACAGTCAAAAGTTGGGTACCTTTGGAGAGGATCTCCCCTAATATGGTTATGGCTGTGATCGCCTCTGAGGATAACAGGTTTGACCAGCACTGGGGTTTTGACTGGATAGAGATAGATAAGGCACTTGAAGAGAACAGAAGAGGGAGGAGAGTGCGTGGTGCCAGTACTATATCTCAACAAACTGCAAAGAATGTTTTTCTGGTACCGTCAAGGTCTTGGGTGAGAAAGGGTTTTGAGTTATATTTTACAGTAGGTATTGAGCTGGTTTGGGGTAAGAGAAGGATTATGGAGGTATATCTTAATGTCGCCGAGATGGGTAGGGGTATATATGGTGCAGAGGCTGCTGCTGAGGTTTTATTCAAGAAAACGGCACAGAAATTGACATCAAGAGAGAGTGCACTTATTGCGGCTACGCTTCCAAATCCATTAAGAAGAAGGGCAGACAGACCATCTGCATACCTTAACTCAAGAGCGTCAGATATTCAGGTTCTGATGGGAAAGGTGGCAGTTCCGGCATGGCTGGAAAACAAAAATAGGGAAAGCAAAAGATAGTTACCAGAGTTACTAAATAGAGCAGATAATATTCGGGTTATGACAGAGAGTTTGTTAATGAAGAGGGTTCTTAAGCAGATGGTTTTATTACTCTTTTTCAATGTTGTTTTTTTTGGATCCATTACGGCTCAGTATGATAAACAACAGTTTTTCCTTCGTGGCAGACAGGCATTGATTGAGGGGAAGTACGCTCAAGCAATTGAGAATTTTAATATTCTAACACAACTCGACACAAATCTTCACGAGGCCTTTTTCTTTAGAGGAATTGCCAAATATAACCTAGGAGACTTTTATGGTGCACAGACCGATTTTGACAGGACAATATCTGTGAATCCTATATATACTCCGGCATATCATTACAGAGCAATCACTCTTAGCAGAATCGGAAAGTATGATTTGGCTATCAAAGATCTGGAAGAGGCAGTTGATCTTAGACCGGGCTATATCGGATTGTATTTCAGCAGAGGGGTAACCTACTTTCTCTCTCAACAGTTTGAGAAGGCAGTAGAGGATTTTAACCGCTTTCTGAGAAAGGAGTCTAAGGTAGCTGATGCATATCTAAACAGGGGAGCAAGCTATCTGTTTTTAGGTGATACCTTAAAGGCTATTAATGATTATAATACTGCAATTAGTCTCAATAGATTTGACCCTGAAGGTTTTGTAAGAAGAGCTCGGATATATATGATGCAAAAAAATCATAAGTTGGCTCTGGAAGATCTCAACTCTGCCCTTAATCTTGACTCAGCTAATACTTTTGCCCTTTTCCACAGAGCACTTGTAAGATATGAAGAGAAGGATATTAATGGCTCTCTCGAAGATTTGGAGGGTGTGCTTAAGCTTGATCCCGGTAACTCTCTTGCTCTCTATAACAGGGCACTTATAAGATCTCAGATAGGCGATTACAATAATGCTATAGATGACTATGACCGTGTTATATCAATAAACCCAAATAATGTTCTGGCCTACTATAACAGAGCCTCTGTCTTTGTTCAGCTTGGAAGATTCAGGGATGCAATGGATGACTATTCACAGGCGATAAACCTCTACCCCGATTTTGCTAACGCCTATGTTAACAGATCTTATGTAAAGAATCAGCTTGGTCAGTTCAACTCTGCAAGAAGTGACTACGATATTGCTCAAAAGAAGGTGAGTGAATATAGAGCCATGAAGAGTGACACCTCTGCAGCATCAGCCTTTGCCGACACTACAAGGAGGTTTGACAATCTTCTTGCACTGGATGCAGATTTTGCAAAGAGAGACTTCAATAATGAGTTGTTGCAATACAGAGATGTTGATATCAGACTGAAACCTCTCTATAAATTCAGAGTTGAGACAGAGAAGAGAGAGTTTATTGCTCTTGATAAAAGATTTGATAATCAGGAGATTAACGGTTTTATTGCATCTCTTTCTCTTCCGGTATCTCTCTCATCCTCTTCTGAGATTCTCACTTATGACTCAAACAGAGAGCAGCTTGAAGAGATTGACAACTCCCTTAAGAGAGGTAAGGATGGAAAGTTACTGTTTACGAAGGCTCTTCTTGAGGCCGGAAACAAACAGTTTAATACAGCTTTGGAGTGCTACAGTCAGGCCATAGAGTTGGAGCCAAATCAGACCTTCTATTACATAAACAGAGGTGCTCTCCAATCTGAGATGATCGATTTTATCTCATCAATCGAGAGTAATGTTCAGGTTCTTACTTTAGATAATTCCGGAGCGACACGGGCAAAGGTCAAAGAGCATGTAACAAGGAGTTATGACTATACTGCAGCTATTCATGATATGAAGAGAGCAGCCGCTCTATCACCCGGATTCCCTTATATCTATTACAATCTTGGAAATTTGTATTGTCTCTCCGGCGATCTGCCTGAGTCAATTGTTCAATACACTAAATCGATAGATATCTTCCCGTATATGGGGGAGGCATATTACAATAGAGGGCTGGTGCAGATATATCTGCAAGACAGAGAGAAGGGTTGCCTTGATATGAGTAAGGCAGGGGAGCTTGGAATAATCGATGCTTACGGAGTAATAAAGAAATACTGTACAGAGAAGTAGTCAATTGTCCGGTAAACAGGCTACTTTCTTAGTCTGCTTGTAGATCTTACCATCGCTTCGTCGCGTGCAATATAACGGATTGCGCTAAAAAGCAGAATTGCGGCAACAACAGGAAATACTGCAGTGATTGAGAATGCGCTCTCTTGAGGCTTTGTGAAAAAAAGCCATAATATCCACCCTTGAAACCCAAGTAGAATTACCGAGTTGAAGATTGAGACTCTTATCTGAAGCATTCTGTGTTTGTATAGAAAGATAGATAGGAATGAGAGAGCGAAAGTAATTACATTCATTATTAACAGAGGTGTAACATCAGAATACTTAACACTCTCCTGTAAGGTGAATACCATTTCACTAAAAAACATCGAGAAAAGAAGGGCCGAAGCAGCAAGAAGAAATAAAGTCTGAATACGTTGTATCATATGGTTTGATTTTTGTGCAAAAGTATAAAACAAATGGCTATTTTTGTAATTTAATGAATGTTCAGATGAATTCAATTGCACCATCAGAGTTGATAATAAACGGGGACGGATCGGTCTTTCATCTCCATTTAAAGCCGGAAGAGCTTGCCGGAACAGTTATTCTAGTGGGTGACCCCGGAAGAGTAGAGATGGTTGCCTCAATGTTCGACAAGAGGGAGTTTATCCGCTCTTCAAGAGAGTTTGTCTCTGTGACAGGTGAATACAGAGGCAAAAGGATAACTGTATTGTCAACCGGTATTGGTACCGACAATATTGACATTGTGATGAATGAGCTTGATGCTCTTGCAAATATAGATTTCAAAAGGAGAGTTCCAAAAGAGAGCCATAAAAGATTAAGAATCCTTAGAATTGGAACATCCGGAGCGATACAGCCGGATATACCTCTCGGATCTTATCTGCTCTCTCATATATCTGTTGGTTGTGATGGCCTTCTTAACTGGTATCAGGGTAGGGAGAGGGTAACAATCAAAGAGATGGAGGAGGCATTTATCAAGCATACAGGGTGGCTCGATACTCTTCCTGCCCCCTATTTTGCAAGGGCAGGAGAATCTATTATTGATGCGATGAAAGATTTTACAATTCCCGGAATAACTATATCTGCATCAGGTTTTTATGCCCCTCAGGGGAGAGTCCTTCGTCTACCATTATCTATGCCGGATATGTTATCTAAGCTTGAGAGTTTTAACTTCGAAGGGCAAAGGATAACAAATTTTGAGATGGAGGGATCTGCAATTGCCGGCCTATCTACTCTACTCGGGCACGACGCAGCAACAGTGTGTTGCATAATTGCAAACAGACACAATCAGGAGAGCCAGCCGGACTATAAACCTTACATCAAAAAGCTTATCGAACTCTCACTTGAAAGATTATGAGACCGGATACAGAACTAATCTCCCTTTTCTCTTTGATGGATGATCCCGATTTCGTTGTAAGAAATGCGGTAAGGGATAGGCTTGTAGAGAGGGGTGATGAGGCACTGGAGCAGCTTGAGAGGTATTGTATTCATGATCTTCCGGATATCAAGAGAGACTCATATCTTGATCTTATTGACGATATAAAGAGAGACATTGCCTTTGAAAAGCTATCCTCTTTGCTTGAGAATCCTCAACCTTTACTGGAGAGAGGGTTGTTTCTTATTACACGGATTGCCGATACCTCCTGCGAGGAGACAATCTATTACAGTACCCTGGAGAATTTGACCGAAGATATTAGCCTTGAAGTGACTGGAGAGAAGACCCCCGTTGAGAGAGTTAAGATATTTAACTATTTATTTTTCAGGAGATTCAGGTTTCATCATACAGATACAAAGATAGAATCGATAGAGGGGGCTTTGGCAGACAGGGTTCTGCTGTCAAGAGGAGGAAATCCGGTAACAATATCCCTCCTCTACTTTCTCCTGTCCAGAGCAGCAGGTCTTCCGGTCTATCCACTCTGCTTTACCGGCGGTTTTGTTCCGGTTTATCTCGATAACGACGGAAAGATTCTATTTTATTTGAATATTTTTAAACAGGGGTCAATTTTTCTTGAGGAGACACTTGTGCAATTTTTTGACGATATCGGGATGAAATATGATCCTGAGTCGCTCAAGATAGAGCAGGAGAGAGCACTGGTTGCAATCTATGCCGAGCTGTTGGGTTTCATCTATAAAAAAAGCGGTAATTCAAGAGTTTATGAGCGAGTAGAGAGGGTTAGCGAGTTGTTTGGAGGGAGGAGGTATCTCTAAAAAAACCTCTGCAATCTTTAAGGATTACAGAGGCCGAAGTTAAGTAATTAGGTTAAGT
>CAZCXB010000145.1:0-4958 GCA_964502485.1 uncultured Muribaculaceae bacterium
GAAAGAGAGGGATCTCCTGAGTTTATCTTTCATGAATGACCTCCATCGGCAAACGGTATGCCGGGAATACACCACGTTATGGCAAGGGCTATCAAGGATGTTTTTTGCAGATATAAGACTCAGAGGGGTTATCTGGTAAGAAGAAAAGCCGGCTGGGATACTCATGGTCTGCCTGTTGAGCTGGGTGTAGAGAAGATGCTTGGGATAACCAAGGAGGATATCGGAAAAAAGATAACAGTAGAGGAGTACAACGATGCATGCAGGAGAGAGGTGATGAAGTACACCAGAGAGTGGGAGAGTCTTACAGATCTGATAGGGTACTGGGTAGATATGAACGATCCCTATATTACTTATGATAACAGATATATAGAGACTCTGTGGTATCTGCTTAAAAATATATATAAGAAGGGGTATCTTTACAAGGGCTATTCAATCCAGCCCTTTTCGCCTGCCGCAGGTACAGGCCTCAGCAGCCACGAGCTGAATCAGCCCGGCTGCTATAAGGATGTTCGCGATACAACCTGTGTTGCCCAATTCCCGGTACTAAGAGACTCAATTTCGGAGTCTCACTTTGCAAAGATTGAGGAGAGCTGTCATAAATCACTTCCGGTTTATATACTGGCATGGACTACAACACCATGGACACTCCCTTCAAATACAGCACTTTGTGTAGGTCCCTCTATCACTTATATAAAAGTCCGATCTTTTAACCCTTACAGTGGAGAGGAGTGTATATATATATTGGCAAAGGATCTTGTGGGAATGCACTTTAACCCAAAAGGTGAGGAGCTATTATTAGAAGAGTACAAGAGTGGGGATAAAATTGTTCCATATCGTATTATCGATGGCGGAGAGTGCAAGGGATCAGATCTTTGCGGAGTAAACTACTCTCAGCTTATTCAATGGGTCGATCCGGGTGAGGGGGCTTTTAAGGTTATTCCGGGAGATTTTGTAACAACATCCGACGGTACCGGTATTGTACATATCGCCCCTACATTTGGTGCAGATGACCTAAAGGTGGCAAGACAAAATGGAGTGCCTCCCCTTATGATAAGAGATTCAGATGGCTTGATGCAGGCTCTGGTAGACAGAACAGGTAAGTTCTACAAAATTGATGAGATGGATAGAGAGTTTGCAGCCTCTAAGGTGAATATTCAAACCTATAGTGAGTACCAGGGGAGATATGTTAAGAACTCATACGATCCTCTTTTGACAGAGAGTGATGCAACACTCGACGTGGATATAGCTGTAATGCTAAAACAGCAGGGTCTTGTATTTCGTATTGAGAAGCAAACTCACTCATATCCTCACTGCTGGAGGACAGATAAACCGGTTCTATACTATCCTCTTGACTCATGGTTTATCAAAACTACAGCTCTTCAGGAGAGAATGGCGGAGCTCAATAAGACCATAAACTGGAAACCGGAATCTACCGGAACAGGCCGTTTTGGGAAGTGGTTAGAGAACTTACAGGATTGGAACCTTTCAAGGAGTCGTTATTGGGGAACTCCTCTACCGGTCTGGAGAAGCGAGGATGGTTCGGAGGAGATATGTATCGGCTCTGCAGCAGAGCTCTATTCTGAGTGTGAAAAAGCTGTATCAATGGGGATTATGGATTCCAATCCGCTTAAGGATAAGGGATTTGTACCCGGTGATTTCAGCTCCGATAACTATAACAAAATTGACCTGCATCGCCCTTATGTAGATGATATACTATTGGTATCTCCTTCCGGAAAGGTAATGAAGAGGGAGAGTGACCTGATAGATGTTTGGTTTGACTCAGGTGCAATGCCTTTTGCTCAGGAGGGCCTTGAAAGAGCAGATGGAGAGGAGTTTGGGAGAGCAGCAGACTTTATTGCAGAGGGGGTGGACCAGACTCGCGGATGGTTCTTTACGCTCCATGCAATATCTGTAATGGTTAAGGACTCCGTTGCATATAAAACTGTTATCTCTAATGGTCTTGTACTGGATAAAGAGGGTAACAAGATGAGCAAACGCCTTGGCAATGCAGTTGATCCGTTTGGTACATTGGCAGAGTATGGAGCTGACCCTCTGAGGTGGTATATGCTAACAAATGCCCAGCCATGGGATAATCTTAAATTTGATATAAGCGGAGTTGATGAGGTTAGAAGAAAGTTCTTCGGCACCCTTTACAACACATACTCCTTCTTTGCTCTCTACGCAAACGTGGATGGATTTGACAACTCGGCACCACAAGTTTCGCACTCTAAACGTCCCGAGATAGACAGATGGATTCTCTCACTATTGAATACACTTATAAATAAGGTGGTTGATAGTTACGATAATTACGATGTAACATCTGCCGGAAGAGAGATTCAGGATTTTGTCAACGACAACCTGAGTAACTGGTATGTTCGTCTTAACCGTAAACGATTCTGGGGCGGAAGCATGGATGAGGATAAATTATCTGCATATCAGACTCTTTACACCTGCCTTGAGACTATAGCAACTCTATCTGCACCTATAGCTCCATTCTTTATGGAGAGGTTATTCCTCGATCTTAACTCCGTTACCGGAGGACGTAAAGAGAACTCTGTCCACCTTGTTCTTATGCCTGAATCGGATAGTGCGCTGATTGATAAATCTTTAGAAGAGCGTATGGAGCTTGCTCAAAGAGCTTCCTCAATGATTCTTGCCCTAAGAAGAAAGGTTAGCATTAAAGTTCGTCAGCCTCTGGCGAGAATAATGATACCGGTGCTTGACGAGAGGGTAAGGGAGCAGTTTCAGCTTGTGAAGAGTCTAGTCTTGGGGGAGGTAAATGTTAAGGATGTTGAGTATATTTTAGATACAAAAGGGCTTATAACTAAGAAGATAAAGCCAAATTTCAAGGTTTTGGGTAAGAAATACGGAAAGCAGATGAAGGAGATTTCAAATGCTTTTGCTAACTTCACACAGGAGCAAATTTCGGAGATTGAGGAGAGAGGGAACTACACTCTTGCTCTTGAAAGCGGGGATGTGCTAATAACATTTGAGGATGCAGATATTACATCGGAGGATATGCCGGGATGGCTTGTTGCCTCTGAGGGTAAATTAACTGTTGCTCTTGATGTTACAATTACAGACTCTTTGAAGCGAGAGGGAGTTGCAAGAGAGTTGGTAAACAGAATTCAGAATCTGCGTAAGGATTCAAAATTTGAGGTTACAGACAGAATTGTAATTACTCTTGAGAGAAGGGATGAGATCGAGGATGCGATGGCTGATTACAGAGAGTATATCTGCTCTCAGACATTAGCAGGCGAGTTGCTCCTTAGTGACTCTGTTGAGGGAGGGTCGGAGATAGAGTGGGATGACTCTGTGTTAAAGATAAGAATATCAAGGGTATAACATATTCTGCAATAATATTTATGCAAAATGGATAAAAGAGAGGAGTTTATGAAAAGAGCCATTGAGCTGGCTCAAATCAATGCAGCCTCGTTGGATGGGGGACCTTTTGGTGCTTTAATTGTAAAGGGGTCTGAAATTGTAAGTGAGTGCTCCAACAGCGTCACTCCGGACAACGACCCCACTGCTCATGCAGAGGTAAATGCAATCAGGGCTGCCTGCAGTAAGCTTGGAACTTTCAACCTCTCGGGATGTACCCTCTATACATCCTGTGAACCATGCCCTATGTGTCTCTCTGCCGCATATTGGGCCAGGGTAGATAAGATATACTTCTCGGCAGGGCGGGATGACGCGGCTGAGGCCGGTTTCAGTGATGCCTTCCTTTACGAGGAGCTTGCTCTGCCTCTTGAAAAACGGTCTGTATCAATTGAACGTTTACTTGAAGATGAGGGGATTGCTCCATTTGATTTATGGAGGGAAAATGAGAATAAGATCCCTTACTAAACTTACTTTTTTTATATTATAATATTACTATCTTTACGTTTTCTTAAAAAAAAGAGATATGACAACTAAAGTGAAATCAGCAGACGAAGTTAAGGAGAAAGTACGCTACAGCGACGATGAGCTTCTGATGTTTAAGGAACTGATACTTCAAAAATTGGAGATTGCAAAAGATGAATACCAGCAGCTTAAAGCAGCCGTAACACATAGTTCCAGTAACGACACAGAGGATACCTCTCCTACGTTCAAGGTTCTTGAAGAGGGTGCATCTGCTCTCTCAAAAGAGGAGGCAGGACAACTTGCTCAACGACAGTATAAATTTATTCAATCCCTTGAGGCATCGCTTATTAGGATTGAGAACAAGAGTTACGGAATTTGCCGGGAGACAGGTAAGCTGATCCCTAAAGAGAGACTGCTTGTGGTTCCACACGCGACACTCTCTGTAGAGGCTAAAAATAAGAGAGATTAAGTAGATGCATATTTCTCAGGGGAAAAAAGTTGCCATTCTGGTCACACTACTGCTTTTAATAGATCAAATTATTAAGATCTGGATAAAGACGAATATGACCATAGGGGAGAGCATACCTGTTTTTGGAGATTGGTTTCAGATCTATTTTATTGAGAATAATGGGATGGCATTCGGAATGCAGTTTGGAGGGGGCCTTGGAAAGCTCCTCCTCACTCTTTTTCGTATGGTTCTGATAGGCTTTATTATTCACTATCTCTTAAAACTATTAAAAAACGGAGCCCCTTCCGGTATTCTTTACGGAGTGACTCTTATACTTGTCGGTGCTTTGGGTAATGTTATAGACAGTCTCTTCTACGGACTTATTTTCAGCGAATCAACATTTACTCATATCGCCACTATCTTCCCGGAAGGAGGAGGGTATGCCCCTCTTTTTCACGGAAAAGTTGTAGATATGCTATATTTCCCTCTTATAGACACAACTCTTCCTGAGTGGGTGCCTTTTAAGGGAGGCGATAACTTTGTCTTTTTCCGGCCTATATTCAATATTGCTGACTCATGTATTACAATAGGTGTGGGGTATCTGTTGATCTTTAAGAGACGATTTTTTGAAACAGAAAAACCCTCCGTTTAAAGAGGGTTTTTTTGT
>CAZCXB010000146.1:0-4929 GCA_964502485.1 uncultured Muribaculaceae bacterium
CTTTTTTAAATTATTGTTAATCATTCCTTTAGTTGTTTTTTCCTGCAAAGGAAAGCAGGGAGAAGTTCAACAGGAGGATATCACTAAATCTGAGGATACACTTGCCATGCAGACTAATCTTATCTTTAACCCGGCCGACCTTCCGGAGGAGCCGGTTTTTGACATTGTGACAAATGTCGGTACTATCAGAATCAAGCTTTACAAAGAGACTCCTCTTCACAGAGATAATTTTGTTAAACTTGCATCGGAGAATTTTTATACCGGTATTCGTTTTCACAGAGTAATAAAAGGCTTTATGATACAGACCGGTGACCCTTTGTCTAAAGATATGGCAAATGAGGCACAATTCGGTACAGGTGGCCCGGGCTATACTGTACCTGCAGAGATTCTTTCTCAGTTTACACACAAAAAGGGTGCTGTTGCTGCTGCCAGAAGGGGAGATGCGGGTAACCCTATGAGAGAGTCATCGGGTTCTCAGTTCTATATTGTAGAGGATGCTGCAACATGTGCTCAGTTAGATGGAGCTTACTCAATTTTTGGGGAGACTATCTCCGGGTTTGAAGTTATTGATGCTATTGCCGCTACTCCTACAAATTATGCAGATAGACCTGCTTCTGAAATTATAATTAAGTCTGTTACTCCTGTTCTCGAGTAGTCGAGATCTGGTTTGAGGATAAGATCTGATTTTTCGGAGAAGAATTTTAAGAGAGATGATTGGTTACCCCATCATCTCTTTTACTTTTTTAGCCATCCTTGATGCAAACACAAAATCGTTGAGCTCTTTGCACTCCGATGTAAGGATATTCTCTTTATTGCCCTCCCACTTAAGCTCTCCGTTATGTATAAAACCGACACTGTCGCCGATTTCCATTACCGAGTTCATGTCGTGGGTGTTGATGATGGTGGTGATGTTGTACTCTTTTGTGATCTCGGATATCAACTGATCTATCAGGATAGATGTCTGAGGGTCGAGACCTGAGTTTGGCTCATCGCAAAATAGATATTTGGGATTCAATGCTATTGCTCTTGCTATACCAACCCTTTTCTGCATACCTCCGCTGAGCTCATTAGGGAACAGACCGTTGACATTATTCAGGTTTACCCTTTTAAGACAGAAATTGACCCTCTCCCTCTTCTCATCTTCGCTCCATTGAGTAAAAAAATCCATAGGAAACTTTATATTCTCCTCTACCGTGGCAAAATCGAAAAGTGCACTTCCCTGAAAGAGCATTCCAATCTCCTTGCGTATGTTTTTCTTTTGATTGAATGAAAGGGTATTAAACTGGGTCTTGTCGTACCATATCTCACCGGAGTCCGGCTCATGAAGCCCTACGATAGACTTTAAAAGGACTGTCTTTCCCGACCCGCTGGCTCCAATAATGATTGAGCACTCTCCCGGTCTGTATTTAAAAGAGATATCCCGCAGAACCTGCTTATCTCCAAAGTATTTATTTAAATCTTTTACTTGTATCATCTCTCTTTTAATTGAGCATCAGTTGTGTAATAATAAGATTGGCAAGCAATATTGCAACGCTGCTGGTGACAATTGCTTTGGTACTTGAGCGCCCTACTCCAAGGGAACCTCCTGAGGCATAGTATCCGTAATAAGATGATATACTTGTAATTATAAAGCTAAATACAGACATCTTTACCATACTGTAAACTATGTAGTAGAAGCGAAATGCATATTGAAGCCCCTCTGAGTATTGGCTTAAAGTAATTATCCCTGTAATTGAGATAATCATGGCACCGCCAAGAAGGCCAAGCATAAAGCTCATAAGCATCAATAGCGGGTTGAAGATAGTGGCTGCGGCTATTTTTGGTAAGATAAGGTAGTTTGCAGAGTTTATTCCCATCATCTCCATTGCATCAATCTGTTCGCTAATTCTCATACTGCCAATCTCGGATGAGATATTTGAACCCACTTTTCCGGCAAGAATCAGTGCTACCATGGTTGAGCAAAACTCAAGAACCAGACTCTCCCTGGCCATGTACCCCACATACATTTTGGGGATTAGAGGATTCTCAATATTGTATGCTGTTTGAATAACTATTACAGCTCCAATAAATACAGAAATTACTGCTATAATTGGTATTGAATTGAGTACCAGCTTCTGAATATCAACAAAAAACTGTTTACGGAAGATCTTCCACCTGTCCGGTTTGGTAAATACAACCTTCATAAGAAAAATGTACTGTCCAAGCTGTTCGAGAGATTTTTTCATTTATTTGACTAATTTTGCACAAATTTACAAATGATTTGACGATTCTCTACCATACTTTGCTTCACCTTTATCTTATTGCTTCCGGTTTAATAGGGCTTTTCTCTCCAAAGGCAGCTCTTTTCTACAAGGGGCGCAAGGGTTTACTAAGACATATTCAAGAGAAGATGGCACTTTCCGATGGCTCAGTTAGCAGCCCGGATGGTTCAACTAGCTGCCCGCGAGTTTGGATTCACTGCGCCTCTGTGGGTGAATTTGAGCAGGCAAGACCGGTTATCGAGAAGCTTAAACTAAGGGAGCCCGGCTGTACCATAATTCTTACTTTTTTCTCTCCCAGTGGTTATGAGCTAAGGAAGAGTTATCCCCTTGCAGATCATGTCTTCTACCTCCCAATGGACACAAAGAGTAACGCTTCCCGTTTTTTGGATATGGTAAAGCCCTCTGTTGCTATCTTTGTTAAGTATGAGTTTTGGAGAAACTATATTTGGGAACTTAAAAAGAGATCACTCCCAATATTTCTTATCTCCGCTGTTTTTCGTGAATCTCAGCCGTTTTTCAGATGGTGGGGCAGAGGATTCAGAGAGATACTCCGCTCATATACACATCTTTTTGTACAGGATAATGACTCTCTTTTGCTTTTAAAAGGTATTGGTGTAGAGAATGTTACTGCTTGTGGAGATACTCGTTTCGACAGGGTTTGGGAGATAGCCTCTCAAGCAAACCAAATCCCCTCTCTTGAGATCTTCTCCGGAGGTTCTCTCTGTTTTATTGCGGGAAGTACATGGCCAGCAGATGAGTCTCTGATTTTTAGCACCTATCTCCCTGTAATCAGAGAGAGCCAACAATCTGAACAGCCAAAAAAACTGATAATTGCACCTCACGAGGTGGATGAGGCACATATTGCCAAACTTATCAGAGAGCTTGGAGATACTCCCTATGTCAGATATACTCGGGTAAAAGATCTTCAAGCAAGTAACACACAGAGATCGCTGGAGAAGGCATCTGTTTTTATTATCGATACTGTTGGAATTCTGTCATCTGCTTATAGATATGGTAGTTTTGCCTACATTGGAGGTGGCTTCGGCGCAGGGATTCATAACACTCTTGAGGCGGCAACATATGCTCTTCCGGTAATCTTTGGTCCTCGTTACGGTAAGTTTCGGGAGGCAAGAGAGCTTCTATCTCTTGGAGGCGGCTTCTGCATAGAAGATGAGAAGGGGTTGCGCGATATACTTGCCCAATTAATGGATGATAGCGAGTTTCGTAAGGGTTGCTCTCAGATATGTCGGGATTATGTCAATAATAACAGAGGAGCAACCCTCTCGATCCTAAACTCGATATCTCTAAAATCTGACTCTGATACCTGCTCCTAAATTCCTTCCTGCACCCCAGAATCCTCTAAAGGTTGCAATCGTGTGGTCTGCTCCATCTCTTCCTCTCTCTATATACTTAACATTAAATATGTTATTAATGTTTGCATAGAGTGTAGCATTTGCTCTTCCTACCTCTCTGTTCCAGGATACTCCTATGTTTGTCAGGGAGTAGTCAGGAACACGGAACGGATCTGTCCTGTCATCTGCGCTCTGCCTCTCTTTGGGATCAAAATCTGCATACATCCTGCCGTTGTATCTCCAATCTGCATTAATAAAGAGCCCTTTTCCAGCGTTAAATTCGGCAAATGCGGCGATTTGTGTCTGTGGGGCATCTCCAACAGGGAGGCCGTTGCTGTAAACGTTGATTACATCTTTTAATACTCCTGAGTATTCGTCATATATATTGGCAGATACGTCGTTTTTCCATCTCCAGTTTGCTATGGAGGCGTATGCAGATAGGTTTAGGGACCTTACCGGTGTGTAGGATGCGTTGATTTCGACTCCGTAATGGAGTGCATTGAGACCGCTTATAAGGTATCTAAGTGTTGTATTGTCCGGTTGGATATATGGGTTGGAGATTATACTCTTGTTTTGCCATAGGGCGTAGTAGGTTGTGAGCTCTACGAATCCTCTGCTGAACAGGTGGCGTAGTCCTGCTTCTGCAAGTGTGTTCTTCTCGTTTCTTACATTTTCGGTTATATTGTTGTTCCCGGATGAGAAGAAGAGTTCGTTATAGGGGACCCTGCTGTAGTATGCGGCGTTGATATAGAAGGATGTAGCCATTCCTGTTTTTCTGTTTACTCCCGCTTTGATGCTATACCCATGAGCTGTGGCCGTAGGACTATATATATCAGTGGTATAGTTGTATTTATCCCATCTTTGATTTGTGCTTCCCATCAATGATGTGCCTAAGCGCATATCCCATAGTTTGTCTTTGTAGTTTGCTGTTGTGTAGATGGTCAGATGGTTTATAATCTTACCATTATTAGTTCGTACATAGTCTCCTGTGAATTTTATGGGGTCTCTCCCTGCAACCCCGGCAAGTGATTTGTTTTGATAATCTTCGTACCAGTAGGTTGCTCCCAGCAGATCGGTAATTCGCTCTTTTTCCCAGGTTCTGTAGTTTTGATAGTGGACTCCGGAGGTGAAATTCCATCCGCTGCCCGGGGTATAGCTTAGATTGCTTTTGAATCCTGTCTGGGTATGCCCTGCAAGGTAGTCGCTTAGAATATTCCTTGCCGATCCGCCCGGTAGAAACAGGGCTGCGTCCGATCCTGAGGCGATAACTCTATTCTCTGCTACAATTGCTCCCCAATCTATTAGTGGTGCATTTG
>CAZCXB010000147.1:0-4927 GCA_964502485.1 uncultured Muribaculaceae bacterium
ATTCAAGCATATGCAAGCCAGAACGGCTTTCCTCATAATATAATGCCTTGGGACTTCGCATTTTGGAGCGAAAAATATAAAAGCGAGAAGTATTCGGTTAACGATCAAATATTGAAGCCATATTTCCGGTTAGAGAGCGTAGAGAGGGCCGTTTTCTCTCTTGCAGACTCTCTTTTTGGTTTGAAGTTTGTAAAAAACGACACCATCCCTGTTTATCATTCTGACGTAAAAGTGTTTGAGGTTTATGACGACAACGGCAGTCTCATCTCACTTTTATATCTCGACTACTTTCCAAGAGAGAGTAAGAGAGGTGGAGCGTGGATGACATCATTCCGGGAGCAATCAATAAGAGCAGGCAAAGAGAGAAGACCTTTTGTCTCTCTTGTATGCAACTTTACTAAGCCAACAGCAGAGATGCCCTCACTTCTGACATTCAACGAAGTAACAACTCTTCTCCATGAATTCGGTCACGCTCTTCACGGAATGCTTGCCCTTGGCACCTATCCGTCTCTAACCGGGACAAATGTTGTTCGTGATTTTGTTGAGCTCCCATCACAGATAATGGAGAACTGGGCAACAGAGGGAGAGTTCCTTAAATCATTTGCCGTTCACTATCAGACAGGAGAGACAATCCCTGATGATATAATTGAGAAGATTGTTAAGTCGAGGAATTTTCTTAGCGGATACAGCAATGTTCGCCAACTGACTTTCGGGTTAAATGATATGGCATGGCATAATATTGAATCGGCTGCTGTTATTGATGATGTGGTAGAGTTTGAGAAGAGAGCTGTAAGTAGAGCACAGATCTTTCCTGAGGTTGACTCAGTATCTATCTCTGCATCTTTCAGCCATATTTTTTCCGGCGGATACTCTGCGGGGTACTATAGTTATAAATGGGCAGAGGTGCTTGAAGCAGATGCGTTCTCTCTTTTCAAAGAGAGAGGAGTATTCTGCAGGGAGGTTGCAACATCTTTCAGAGATAACATCTTATCCAAAGGAAATCTTGAAGATGCTGCAACACTATACAGAAAATTTCGTGGAAGAGACCCACGAGCAGATGCTCTGCTTGAGAAATCGGGACTAACTACTTTATATCCATCTCCTCAATAATGTGTCCTGCTCCGGCTAACTTCTCAATGACCCACATAACGTATCTGATATCGACATTGACAGATTTGCAGTACCCCTCAACGTAGAATACGTCACCTGCCATCGACTCTCTGTTTCCATCAAATGCAAGCCCAATCAGTTCTCCTTTACCATTAAGAACTGCGCTTCCTGAGTTACCTCCGGTTATGTCGTTATCTGCCATAAAGTTGACATACAAGATACCATTGTCACTCCATCTGCCCCAATCCTTTTTCCTTAAGGCACTCTCCAGCTCCGGCTTTACTCGGAACTCATAATTATTTGGGTCGATCTTCTCGAGAATACCCTCTGTTATTGTTTGATAGTGGTAGTAAACAGCATCCTTAGCCTTTATTCCACCAACCTCTCCATGGGTTAGACGCATTGTGGAGTTGGCATCGGGATAGATAACATCTCCCCTCTCCAGCTGCATCTCGTACATTGCCCTAACATAGTTGCTCCTCTCCTTTGCAGGATCAACCCCAGCCTCTTTTAAAATAGAGTCCTCAGTAAGGTTGTAGTTTCTTATTCCTGTAGTCTTAACTACACCTATTACCGGGTCGGCGACAATCTCGGCAACACCTCTTTTTTGTGAGAAGAAGGCCTCAAGTCTATCCCTATTTGTTATAATGCTATTGTCATATACGTAATCTGCAAGTTTGTCGGTATTCCCTCCGAACTTCTCAAGCATCGTTAGATATGCCTCGTCATAATAGGATTTAGGAACCTCTTTGTCGAAATATCTTAGCATCACCTTAAACAGCTCTCTGTCTGCATCTACATCCAACTCATCAAATAACTTTCGGGCTATTTTTAAAAAATTTTCAATCTGCTCATCTTCTGATGTGAACTCAGATTTCTTTGCTCTCTCAAGCGAAGATACTAAACCGTTAAAACGCTGACCAAGACCGATCAGCTCTGCGCCCCTTACCATAGACTCACGAAAATACTCGCGGATTCCGGTAATCTCTGCCTTTGCCTGGTAACCCTTTTTAAGATTCCCAAGTATATCTCCATACTTTTCAACTCTCTCCGGTTTTGAGGATATCCACTTTGCAAGCTCCACCTCCCTTAGCTCAATCTGCTCTATTACATCAAACCTGTCGATACATAGATTTTCCCACTTTGCATAATCGGTATAGTTACTTATACCAAAATATTTGTCTGCATACTTAAGACGAATATCATCCGAAGAGTCCATATATTTTTTCCACACCTCTAATTTAGCCCTTCTAACACCACTTACTATCGGGTTTAGAATCTCAAATTTCTCTCTCAGCTCATAAGAGGAGATATATCTGTTGGTTCTTCCCGGATAACCAAGAACCATTGTAAAGTCATCCTGCTTAACTCCCCTTGAGGATATTGAAATAAACTTTTTGGCTGCAAATGGTATGTTCTCCGCCGAATACTCCGCAGGCTTTCCGTCAGCAGCTGTATATACCCTGTAGATAGCAAAATCACCTTTATGCTGAGGCCAGCCCCAGTTGTCAGTTTCGCCTCCAAAAGAGCCTATCGAGACAGGTGGAGCACCTACAAGTCTCACATCTGCAAATGTCTCATAAAAATAGAGGTAGTATTTGCTTCCCCTCCACATAGATGAGAGTGACTTCTCATACGGGCTATCGGTAAATCTCTTCTCTAACTCACCGGAAACCTTGTTCATAAAGAAGATGCCTCTGGGACCAATTGCATCAAGAGAGTCAATAATACCTGATACCATAATTGTTACATCCATTACACCTCTAAGGAATGTTACGCTTTTCCCCTTAATAGGAACCTCGTCGGATCTCTTCATAGCCCAGAAACCATCCTCGAGATAGTTTTTCTCAGGTGTGCTGAGAGAGTGAATATCGCCATATGCACAATGATGATTTGTAATCATCAATCCACTTGCTGATATGATACTTCCGCTGCAACTCCCACCGTCTATTGCAACAATTGCGTCTGTAAGAGCTATATCCTGCGGATTATATATCTCTCCCGGCTTTAACTCAAGACCTTTACTCTTCATAATTTCGTACAGCTGTTTGTCCAGAAGGTTAACAAGCCACATACCTTCGTCTGCAACAACACGGGGCAAGAAGAGAATCAGAAGTGCCGCCAGTACAATTAATCGCTTTTTCATAAATTTGATACTAAATTGTAATAAAGATTATTATAAATAAAAAGCCCGCATATCAGGCAAACATTAGACCTGTCTCCCTTGATATGCGGGTTAATTAAAATTAAACTCCTAGAAGTTCAAACCTAAAGACATTGTAAAGAATCCTCTATTATTGTCATCTGCAGTAAGATATCTATATGTAACTCCACAGTAAACCGAATTTCCCTTCTCCGGATTGAGCAATCTCAGATACTTAACTCCACCTCCGATAGAGACCCTGTCAGCTGTATTATAGGCAAAATCGGCATCAAGTATCCTGCTGTTCAACTTAAGAGAGCCAACTGTCAACGGATTGTAAGATCTGAGCTTAGTTCCGTCAGCGGTGATATAGGCTCCGTTAAGGTCTAAATTCAAAGATCCCTTATCACTAACGGAGAACTCTCTGTTTACCCTTAGGTAAAACTCGTTTACAGTGTAGTCCTGATTGTAGTATGCAGGGAATGCCTTGTATCTCTTCTCTACAAAATGCTGGTTATAACCGGCTGCAAGTATCCAGGAGCACTTCCACTCACCCTCTCTGAAATAGGTTTTATACTCAGCTCCAATTTTTTGATAATTGGTTATATAACGAAGTGATTTGCCATATTCGAAAAATGCCCAGTTATTAGCTTCTCCCGGTATAAGTTCGTAGTTATTGATTACATTATACGAAAGATTCTCATCACTGACAAAAGATAGAGAGAGGAAATGGTCTGTATTCTCACCCGCAAAGCTTATCACTCCATCGTACATATATTTAAGACTCTCGACAGTTGCATATCTTCTTGAGAAGTTTTTCTCATGATCATTCTCGTTACCGTAATCTACTGCAAATTGATTAAACATTGAGAGTTTCCCAACTTTTATCTGTGCCTGAAGAGAGGCTCCGAAAGTATCCTGGAAATAGGTTCTGTCAAGAGTGGTTGTATTGGTAATTCCTGTTGCAGTATAAAACCAGAGACCCTCCATATAGTAGATCCCCTTTCCTGTATTATCCCCTATAAACTTATAGTCCAGCCTCTCAACATTTCTCTTATAGGCTAGGTTAAAACCTAAAACAACAGGCTTGGTGCTATAGGTAAAACCCGGAGATACATTAAGCTTTGAGAGGGTGTTGAGATTTCTTCCGTCAATACGCTTGGCAGCGGTTGATGTCTGGTAATCGAAGGCAACCCCTAAAGATAGCCTGTTGGATAAGTTGTATCCAACTTTGCCGCTCATAATATAATCCTCTCTTAGAACCTTACCCGGTATTGAGTCAACAATGGCATTGATATTTGACCCCGGATAGATTGTTCCTCTCCAGGCAAGATCTTTGTTTATACCGTAATCATACTTGAATGATCCGTAGAAATATACTTCTTTAATTTTGGTATATGACTTAGTCTCTATACCAAAGGTAGAGTAGCTCTCCGGTTGGTTAAAATTGCGGTAAGATCCGCTCTCGTTTGTCATATATGCACCGACATTTGCAAAGTTCTGTGCGGTGTTGAAGACGATTCCTGCTCCGTTACCGCTAAGCAGCCACGGACTCTTCATCTCAATTTTTTCAAAAGTGTAGTGCTTCTTTTCTGATATCTGCTGTGAATACAAGAGACCCGGCAGCAAGCATATCGCAATAACACCCGATATATATGTTAATCTATTTTTCAT
>CAZCXB010000148.1:0-4891 GCA_964502485.1 uncultured Muribaculaceae bacterium
CGATAGTATAAATATTTGCTATTAAAAACATTTTATTTATCTTTGCACTCCCTTTCAAGAATTATAAATTATTCAGTATACATATTATGAAACGCACTTTCCAACCTTCACAACGCAAGCGTCGTAACAAACATGGCTTCCGTGAGCGCATGTCTACACCAAACGGACGCAGAGTACTTGCTGCACGCCGTCGTCGTGGCCGTAAGAAACTTACAGTATCATCTGAAGATCGTTTCTAAAAAGAAATTGTACATATTCAGCAAAAGAAGGCGCTTACAGCGTCTTTTTTGTTTTTGGCTTTGCTGAAACGCACTATTATTGCCAAGGTCATTTTTTGTATCTTTGAGAAAAAAATGGAAGGAAGAGTTGGACGAGAAGAGGCAGTTAAACTGTTTAATGAGAAGGACTTGAATCTTCTTTCGCTTTGGGCATGGAGAGTGAAGGAGGAGAAGAACGGTAATACTATCTGGTACAACCGCAATTTTCATCTTGAACCAAGTAATGTGTGTACTCACAGATGCAATTTCTGCTCATACAGAAGGGAGAGCGACTCCGACCCGGGAGCGTGGACAATGACACATGACCAGATTAGGGAGTACTGCAGGCAGAAGTTTACCAAAGGTATGACAGAGGTGCATGTTGTAGGCAGTGTTCATCCTAACAGAGAGCTCTCCTACTACCTAAAGGTTATTGAGATTCTGAGA
This sequence comes from uncultured Muribaculaceae bacterium, assembly GCA_964502485.1. GTDB lineage: Bacteria > Bacteroidota > Bacteroidia > Bacteroidales > UBA932 > Bact-08. The sequence goes on from CAZCXB010000148.1 coordinate 705, forward strand.
GAGGAGTTGCCTATGGAGGTTACAATCAAAGGCTACTCTGCTGTAGAGATAGACGATATGAGTAAAAGCTCCGGAAAAAGCATCTATGAAATACTATCCCAGATGAAGATCCGGGGTCTCTCGGCACTGCCGGGTGGAGGAGCAGAGATATTTGACAGTGAAGTCCGTAAAAAGATATGTCCGGACAAAGCAGATGGTAAAAGGTGGCTTGAGATACACCGGATTGCGCATAAACTTGGAATACGCTCCAATGCGACAATGCTCTTTGGTCATATAGAGAGCAGGGAGAACAGGGTAGATCACCTGCTTGCTCTAAGAGAGCTTCAGGATGAGACAGGAGGTTTTGATGCTTTTATCCCTCTACTCTTTAAATCTTCAAACAACCCAATGTCCTATCTGGGAGAGGCAGACTACACCGAGATTCTAAAAACATTTGCCGTTTCGCGTATTGTTCTTGACAACATTGACCATATCAAATCTTACTGGCCAATGTTAGGGCGTGAGTTATGTCAGCTCTCACTGCTATACGGTGCCGATGATATAGACGGAACTGTTAACGATAGTACAAAGATTTACAGTATGGCAGGAGCCTCAGAGGGTAAACCATCGATGACTCCACAGGAGTTGGAAAAAATTGCAGCCGGGTGTGGATCAATTGCCGTTGAGAGGGACAGCTTTTACAACCGGATACCAAAAAAAACCGTACTTTTGCAATAAACAGACCATAAGATTTAGTTTGATATGATAAAAAAGAGTAACTGGATAATCAGAAACCTGATTTATGCCGCAATAACGGTATTTGTGATACTTCTAAGTACAATTCTCTCTCTTAAGCTCATAACAAGGCACAATCAGGAGCTTAAGGTACCTGATTTCTCCGGAATGACAGTTGATGAGGCCTCCCAACTGGCAAGGAGGGAGAGTCTCAGACTTGAGATTACCGACTCTGTTTTTCTTCCCCGAATGGGAAGAGGGGTAATTTTCCGTCAGAATCCGGAGTCAGGAAGCTTCGTTAAGAAAAACAGAAGGGTCCTTCTTACAATCAACTCAATTCAGCCAAAGAGGGTAAATATGCCCTCTGTTACAGGCTTCTCTCTCAGACAGGCAAAAGCAGAGCTCACTGCAAGACAGCTAAATGTGGGCAGGTTGATATATGTAGCTGATATGGCAACAAATAACGTACTTTCACAAATGTATAACGGAACATATATACCTGCAGGTACTCCAATAGAGAGTGAGAGTGAAATTGATCTTGAACTTGGTCTTAGCAGTGATAACAACATGACCTCAATACCTGCATTAACCGGATTCTCTCTAATTACCGCAAAAGATATAATCATAGACAACTCTCTGAATGTTGGCCGTCTTATATTTGATGAGTCGGTTAAGAGCTATTCGGATACCATAACCAGTTTTGTTATCAAACAGATACCGGAGCCGACACTTGCCCTGTCTCATATTTTGGGAAGCAGGGTAGATCTGGTACTCAGTGTAGATAAGAGTAAAATTGAGGCTGTAAAGAATAACTAACACATTACGAACAATTTAATTAGAGAAAAAAGGAAAAAGCAATAATGCCGGTAAAAAAGAGTAGAGAGGAACAGGAAAAGATTGATGTTGATATTGATATTGATATAGCAGCGGAAGAGGATGAGGCCTCTTTTGAGCACTATCGTTTTGTATCCGACAAGGGCCAAAGTGTTCTGCGTGTAGATAAGTTTATCACAAACAGGATGGAGAAGACATCCCGTCACAGGGTGCAGCTCGCAATTGCTGCCGGTTACGTGCTGGTAAACGGGAAGGTTGTAAAGGCAAACCATATAGTGAAGCCCCTCGACATAGTGACACTTGTTCTTCCATACGAAAGAAGAGGTTTCGAACTAAAGCCCGAGAATATACCCCTTGAGATCCCTTATGAAGATGATGATCTACTGCTTGTAAACAAGCCGGCAGGTCTTGTTGTCCATCCGGGTCACGGCCACTTCTCAGGAACGCTAATAAATGCTCTTGCATATCACCTGGGAATTACCCAAACGATAGATGCCGAGGATGAGAGAATGGGAATTCTCGTTCACAGAATTGACAAAAACACATCCGGACTGCTTCTTGTGGCAAAAAATGATGAGTCCCAACTAGCTCTTGCAAAGCAGTTTTTTGACCACTCAATCGAGAGAAAGTATATTGCTCTCGTTTGGGGAAATATCAAAGAGAATTCAGGTACAATTACCGGCCATATTGCCAGAGATCCTAACGACAGAATGCGTTTTCGCGTCTTTCCGGATGGTTCTGCCGGTAAACATGCAGTAACCCATTACAAGGTTATTGAGAGGTTTGGTTATACAACACTCACCGAGTGTACACTGGAGACCGGGAGAACTCATCAGATCAGGGTCCATATGGACTATCTGGGACATCCACTCTTCAATGACGACCGATATGGAGGAGATAAGATTCTGAAAGGTACTGTCTATAACAAGTATCGTCAATTTGTCGAGAACTGCTTTGAGATGATGCCCCGTCACGCGCTTCATGCAAAAACACTGGGCTTTATACACCCCCGTACCAAAGAGAAACTCTTTTTTGAAAACGAAATTCCTGCCGACTTAGCCGGTGTGATAGAGAAGTGGAGGACACTCTTTGCAAGTAGAAACGATTATTAGAGTCTTACTAATAGTTGTGTTTCATCACTGTAATTTATTAGTTTCCAATTACAATTAGTGTTTATTCATATATGTAAATTTTGTAAATATTAAATACTATTATGTAACGCATACCTGTTATAAAATATTCACATTTGCCATTGAATTATTAAAATTAAAAACTGGTTTAATGAAAACAAGGAATATTTTAACTGTAACAATTATTGCCGCCATAATGCTTAGTAGTTGTGCTACAATGAATAATAAAACTAAAGGCGGTTTAATAGGTGGTGGTGCCGGAGCTGCAATAGGAGCTGGTATTGGAGTTATTGTAGGAAACGGAAAGGGTGCTGCAATAGGAGCTGCAATAGGCGGAGTAGTTGGGGCAGGTGCCGGAGTCCTAATCGGCAATAAGATGGATAAGCAGAAGGCAGAACTTGAGAGGATTGAAGGAGCTAAGGTTGAGCTTATCACTGACGCGAACAACCTAAAGGCAATAAAAGTAACTTTTGATAATGGAATACTTTTTGCGACTGGCAGAAGTGAGTTGAATGCTACATCAAAATATGCACTTTTGAAATTTGCCGAATCTCTAAGAAGCACAACAGAGACTGATATAACAATATATGGGCATACAGACAATACCGGCTCAAGAGACTTCAATGTGAAACTCTCTCTTCAGAGAGCTGTTGCTGTTGCCGGGTTTCTCAACTCAAACGGTGTAGAAATGAAACGTTTGGACACAGAGGGAAAAGCCTGGGATCTTCCCGTGGGTGACAACACTACTGTTAGCGGTAGGGCAATGAACCGCAGGGTGGAGGTTTATATCACAGCAAATGAAACTATGATCAAAGAGGCAGAGGAGGGTAAGCCAATTTAGAACCCCAACTTGGCCCAAAAGGGCTTGATCCACACCAATCAAAAAAGAGGGCGACTTTACTTTTTAGTCGCCCTCTTTTTGATTTTTTTCACGACATCCAGTCGCTAGTTCTTTAAAATCGTCTCATTCCTCCTCCCGGGAATCCGCCTCTGTGGCTAGATCCTCCCGGTCTTCCCGATGACTGGAATGTTCCGAATCTTATTGTAAAGCTCAACATAAAATATTGCTGAAGAGTGTTGTTTTGTATATCCTCTATATAGTTATCTGTTGTATTTCTCCACATGTTTCTCGACTGATTAAGGATATCAAAAACCTTAAGCCTTATTGTTCCCATGTTTTTTAGTACAAGTTTTGATGCCTCTGCATTCCAAACAACTGACGGCTCGTTCATACCCTCTCCAAAACCGATATAGTAGTTATAATCGACATCACTCACAAAATTGAATCCCTTTGGTAGAGTCCAGTTTATGTTGGCACTTACAGAGTTTGACCATGTTCCGGGTTTTATGTTCTGCTCTATGGTGTACCATGCATAAGAGTATGCAACTCTGGCACCTACTCCAAGCTCAAGCTTCTCTCCTCTGTATGTTACTCTCATCACATCTCTTACAGATAGACTTGTTGTCTTGTTTCTCAATGCATTTGAGTAGTTTATACCTCTGTTGAGT
>CAZCXB010000149.1:0-3024 GCA_964502485.1 uncultured Muribaculaceae bacterium
TTAGGAAGTTCTTTTACCTCCACACCTTTGTTTAGTTCCATATTAATCCTCCATTAATCTGCCATTCTCTTTATAGATATTGAGTTCTAATACAAACATATCTCTCTTTCCGCTGTTTTCTATCAAATAATTGAACAAGTCGTCGGGAGTTATTACAACTCTGCTTAAAGTAGTACTTCTTTTTTTTATCTCCATCCCGATGCTTTTTAAGGAGTGATATAATAGCTCAGAACAGTAAATTGATGAATCATCCTCTGTAAGCCAGTCATAATCATACTCTCTGCCAAGATAATTCAGTGCATTCATTATGAAACTCTCTGATAATTCGGGGGAAGTGTTCATAGATACTATTACAAAATTTGTGAGATATGAATCTTCATTCATATTTGACATGTTTTTAAAATGGTGCACACCTACACCATTTGCTTCACTATCCAAGATATAGATCTCATTATCTGTCATTAAAGTATCAAGAGTTCTATAAAGATTACTCCGTTTGCCAAACTTATCTGCCAGCTGCTCTTTTGTTCCAAGAAAAATACCTGTATGTTTCCACATACCCGGAATAAATTCTGAGATGGCATAATTCCTTGTCCTTGTGAGAAAAATACTCCCGGGCGAGATGTTTTTGAGGAGTGGCCTGAGCTCTTCAAATTCAATATCTATATCATCCGGCACAAGAGGGCTATCTGATATTGAAATTGGAAGATTATCCATTTTTACTTTACCTAACCACTGTATAACAGGTCTTTGGGCAAACAATCTAATCTGGTCTACAATCCTCACTTTTCCGGGGAATATAGAGGAGAAACCGATGCTTAAAAAAAAAGCAATTAGTATCCCAAATATTACTCTCCTGAATATTTTCATATAGCCGGTATCTTTTTTATTACTTTAAAATCAACTCAATTGCTCTCTCTAATAATTCATCCCGGCCACTTTTAATCCCATCTATTGTAGGTTTTACCTCAATATCGGGGACAATCCCGACTCTTTGTGTCTCTCCTCCGTCAGGATAATAGACTCCAATACCGGAGATAATTGTTCTCAACCCACCCGGAAGGGAAATTGCAGAGATATTACCATCTGCACCTGCCGTTGTACTACCGATTATAGTAGTATTCTCCCCAGCTCGTAATGCTAAAGCAGTATATTCCGCCTGGCTTTGAGAAATCTCGTTCACAATCACAATCAGTTTCCCTTTGTAATGCTCTTTGTCTGCCGGAATATTCAAAGTCTCTCTAAAAGCAAACTCCCCGGGATTATTGATGCTCCCATTTGTAAATTTGACAAAAGGGGTTGGTGAGGAGACGAAAAATGAACCAAGTTTAAACGGTACAAAAGTAGAGGGATAATTACGAATATCAATAATAATTCCCTTAGTATTCTTAAACTCCTCTTTGATTTTGGCAATATCCTCATCTTTAATACTCATCAAAGTTATATAGCCGATATTATTATCTAAAAGCCTGTAAGACTTATTATTATTGCCACGATATTCCCTATAGTAATTTAGATCCTTTCTCTGATAAAGCTGTAATTTAGTGCTCTTCTCCACTCCGTTTTGAATATAAGAGATCTCTATTTCACTCTTTGGTGAGCGGAGGATATGTATGGCTAAATCTCTTTTCTTTGTTGGCAGATTTGAAGCTGGATAGTATTTAAGTGAAGAGTTGACAATATACTCTACATCTCTACCGTCAACTCTTGTGATTACATCTCCAATCTCTAGTCCCGCTTTCTCCTTATACTCCGGATTGAAATAGTCTGTAACTACTAATTTGTCTTCAATAAATTTTATTGCAAATGGGGGATAAAAACCACCTTTCCACTCTTCAATCTTATCTCCCCCTCCCCATAGATTTGCGTGTGTATCGTGAACCTCGCCGATTAGTTTTAGAGCTGCCAACTCATACTCCAATTCGTTCTTTGCATCAATAAAAACAGGAATGTACTCTTTGAGTACGCTGTTCCAATTTTTGTCTGTCAGATGTTTATTCGGGAAAAAGTAGTTAATAATATTCCAGTAACGGTAAAGGGAGAGCAATCTGAATCCGGCATCCGGATAGGGCATATTTGAGTAGCTGTTCTCGTTCTTAAACACCGGATTGCCGATACCGGGAGCCATACCAATATAAAAATGATCCCCTTGATTTCTGTTTGCGTAAATATAATAGAGCTTCTCTTTTAGTGCTTTACTTGTTATATTATCATTTATCCAGCTTAAATCGGGCTTAAGGTGAGCATCCGGCGATAATGGTGTCGCATTATTAACTTTTTTAGGCTCTTCCAGACTCTCTATCCACCTTAACAGCAGCTCCTCACTCTCTCGTTTACCTGATTTTTTTATATAGTCAGATAAGAATCTGAACAGCTCATAGTCCCAATTATGATTCCCTTGCGCAATTGCCGGATGGTGATACTTTAAAAATCCCCACACTCTTCCCGATAGTTCAAGCTTATCAATCAATGTGTTATTGAGAGTCGGGAAGGCAATGTCACTGCCATTGTCAAACTCCTTGTCAAGTAGAGCTTTGTAAACCGGCTCTTTTGCCGCCTCCATACTCTGGATATCTTTCCCATCAATTGTTAAAGTAAAGTTGTCAAACCACGCCTCTCCTTTTCCTGTTAGTATTCCTCCAACATATATATTTCCTGCATTTTCGGGATAATCAAATGATATTGAGTACATCTGCCAATCGTTTGTGCCTGATAAATTTTGATCTTGCATATTTGAGAAAGCAAGAGATCTACTACTGCTTTTATCGTCGATCCTTAACAACAATCCGGCAAATCCGTTCTCAACACTTTCTGTTTTAATATACCCCTCAAGCTTAATGCTTTTACCTGAGTATTTTGCAGGTATATGGTATGCAAAACATCCGAATGAGCCATCTGGCGTTGACTTTACTCTACCCGATTTTGATCCTGAGTGGCTGATAGAGTCTACACTCAGGGTATAATCCCCCCACTTAATCCACCCAACAGGCAATGCCTGGCCTGTGTTATGAATTTCAAAATCCA
>CAZCXB010000149.1:3124-4868 GCA_964502485.1 uncultured Muribaculaceae bacterium
GTATGCAAGGTTCACAATCCTTGCCAAGGTATCCTAAAAAAGAATGTGGCTCCAATATCCGGTTGTGCATCTGCCCAAACGGTTCCACCATGTTTATTTATTATTCTCTGAACATTTGCCAGCCCAATTCCTGTTCCCTCAAATTCTGTCTGAGAGTGCAGACGCTGAAAGACTCCAAATAACTTATGGGAATACTTCATATCAAAACCCACGCCATTATCACTGATATAAAAGATAAAATTGTCTCTCTCTTTTCTATAACCGATATTGATATTGGCCCTCTCTTTATACTTGGTGTACTTTACTGAGTTTTCTATCAAATTAGCCCACACTAATTTAAGCATAGAGAAGTCTCCTGAGACATCAGGCAACTCCCCAACAGACCAAACCACCTCTCTATCTACTATTTCCGGTTTGATTTTTTCAATAACCTCATTAACCAAACTGCCCATATTAAACTCTATCCTGTGCAGCTCCTTTCTACCTGTTCTTGAAAACTGAAGCAGATCGTCAATCAAGCTCCCCATCTGTTTTGCGGAGTTTGATATAGTCTCCATAAAGTGCCTTGATTCATCTGTTAAAATACTGCCTATCTGCTCATTAAGCAAAGCAACATATCCGTTAATATGGCGTAAAGGTGCTCTCAAATCGTGAGATACAGAGTAGCTGAATGCCTCAAGCTCTTTATTGACAGCCTCAAGCTGGGCTGTTCGCTCGGCAACTCTTTGCTCCAGAGTTTCGTTCAGTTTAACGATCTCCTCTGAAACTCTCTTCTTTTCTGAAATATCTATTGAGAGGATAAAAACACCTTCGGGAACAGGCTGGATACTAAGATCGAACCACCCGGAACTACCATCCGGGAAAGTAAAAGCGTTTTCTAAATGGATGGGAACCCTGCTCTCCATCACCTGCTTAATTTTTGTAAATACCAGGGTACTCTCTATCCCCGGCCACACATCCATATAGCGCTCACCTATCAGCTCAACGTTGGGTCTTCTATTATGTAACTGTGCTGAGTAATTAAGGTATAGGAATCTCCAATCAAACCCAATAATCTGACAACCCTCCATCATATGGTCAAGGGTATTTCTGGAGCGCTCCTCACTAATTTTTAACGCTTCATTCATCTGCAACAGCTCCATTTTCTGAAATGTTATCTCGCTTATCAGCTTTGTCATATTGAGCAGAAAATCCATTGCAATTTTTACCCTCTCGTTGGAAATAATTGGCACCTCATCAAGTGCCTCAAGATAAGACTCTTCATCAAAACCGTACTTTTGGGCCTGCTTTTGAAAAAACTCCCGATCAGGTTTTTCAAAGAAGAACTGACCCGAAAACAGGTTGGCAATATGTTCTCCTTTAATCACAATAGGAACAGCTACATCTACCAGCCCATTGAAACATTTATAGAACTGGTATTGATGATCTTCAGATAGTTTATTGGCAAGTATTGTGTCGCTTTTCCTGCAATTGCCGGAGGTTTCGTTATTGGCTCTATGAAAATCTGTGCAAATTCGTCTCCAACCCGATTTAGAGATAATGTTTCCCTCAAGATCCAGAATTGCAGTAACAAAACCTGTTGACTTATTGAACCCCTCAAGTAATTTATTGACCTCCTCGAAATCAATTAAATTCAAAATATTGATTTTCATAGTCCCAATTAAAGTTTTGTTGTTGAGGCTAAAGGTACAAAAAAAGAGCAGCATATTTCAGCTACTCCTCTTTTATGAATTACTGTCCACAA
>CAZCXB010000150.1:0-4836 GCA_964502485.1 uncultured Muribaculaceae bacterium
ATCTCCAAACAGAGATGCATAAGTTCCAATAAGGTTAGCTTCGATGACCTTTGTAATTCCCTGATAGAAAGGATTAGCTGTAGTGCGTTTTCTGATCTCCTTTATTGGGCTTATTACTGTCTGATAACCGTTCCAGTCAAAAGTGGCATTTGTAATACTATATTCGTATCTTGATTTCTCAACTTGCTCTAATCCTATTAGTTGTCCTGAGTAGAAGCCCGCCATTCGATTAAGATATCCAAGCTGAATATCTATATTGGAGAGTTCGGCTCCATTAAGGAACAGGCCCGGGCTAACATTGTCGAGTGTCAGTTGGTTTGGGTTATCGTTGATATTCTCTACAAGTTTTTCGCAACCCGTAAAAATTATTACAGATATAACTGCAAGATATTTAATTATTGTTGTTTTCATGTGATGAAGTTTTTAGAAATTAACCTGAAGATTAAAAAGAACAGATCGCGTTGCCGGATTATTAAAGTAGTTCATTCCGGAAGCGTTGCTTACGCCATAGTTATTGGTCTCCGGATCGATACCCTTTAGCTTTGTCCAGAGGATAAGATCCCTTCCTGTTACAGATAATCTTACAGAGTTAAAGACGAATTTCTTTGTAATCTTAATATTGCTAAAGGTATAACCTACTGCAATATTCCTCAGTTTGGTCCATGTTGCATCCTCAACAAAGAAGTCATTAAGTTTATTAAACCCTAAACCTCCGCCAATACCTCTGTAGTATGCCTCTTCGAGTAAAATATTTCCACCGCCGAAGTTTGCGATATTACCACGTACAGTAGTCCCGGCTGTAACGGTCTGACCATTAATTTTTTTCAGATTTTCGGTAAGAGTGACCTCGTTGGATACCTCAGGATGAAGTCCAAAGCCATAAAGAACGTGCTTTGTGCGGTCTATATACTCTCCCCCATGTGAATGCTCAAATAAAACGCTGACATCAAAACTCTTGAATACAAATTCAGCACCCAGACCCCCTCTCCAGTCAGGATTAGGATCCCCCAATACTCTGTATTTGGTGTCAAGTCTTGGAAATCCGTTAGCATCCAGAATCAGATTGTTGTTTTCGTCACGAAGAGAACCGGGCAGATAGAACGAACTCATAGGGTAACCTTTAACCGCCTTTGATGTTCCTCCGATATCTACAGTCTCTGCCCCTGCTATATCAACAACCAGATTGTTGTTTTTGTTGAAGTTACCGAATAGGGAAAGCTTTAAATCTTTACTGTCAATTATTTTACCGTTAAGATCAACTTCGACCCCTTTGTTCTCGATAACAGCTGCGTTTTTGTAATGGAAGCTATAACCTGAGCTTGCATTTGTTTTGACAGCGAATAGAATATCTTTAGTTTGGTTACTGTAATAGGTAAATCCGAGCTCCAGTCTGTTATTTAAAAATCTAAGATCTGTCCCTATTTCTAACTCTGTTTTTATCTCAGGCTTTAAGTTATCATTTCCCTTTTCTGAAGATACGAGGAAGCTGCCTCCGAAGGATGCAAAACCTGTAGTTGCCAGAGTAGAGAATTTGTATGGGGCAGGTTGAATACCCACTTTACCCCAGGCTAATCTTAATTTACCGAAACTTAGTAATTTAGACTTTACGAGATCGGTAAATTGCCAAGCCATATCTACAGATGGATAGAAAAAGCGTCCTTTAATGGTAGAGGCAGCCTCAAATGCGCCTGAAACAGTTATAAACAGCTGATCGAACAACTCGGCGTTAAGGACTCCATATCCGCGGTTAGATCTTATTTTGTATAAGTTGGTAGTCCAGGTTGTCGCAGATTTGTCCGGATTAAGATCTGATGTGAACATTCTGGAGTCTACAGCAAATGGAGCCAAAGTATTAGTATTGGTGAACCTCTCCCTGTCGTTGTAGTTAACTCCCAAAGTACCGGTAAGCTTGAAATCTTTATTAAAACTATGAGTTGCAATCATAATTGCGTCAAAGTTAAGCTCCCTGTTTTTTATGTCGGTATTTGTCCATAATCCATTAGCTCTGGCAGCACCTGAAGAGCCAATAGGGTAGAACTCTCCGCGACTGTCATAGTAGAAATCCAATCCGCCCCTAACTATAAATCTTAACCACTCCGCAGGATAGAGCTTAAGTTCCGGATTGATTATGAATCTGTTTACATTACTTGGGGCCTGTTGTTCGTTAATAGTCCAAAGAGGGTTGCTGTACAGTGGATTTGCCGACTCCCCAAGCTGACTTCTGTAAAATTTCTGCCTGTTTGGAAATGCGACACCTTTTGTGTCAACATAGGTACCTATGTAATCTGTAATATCATAATCCGGAGCTGTTCTAAGAAGACCAAGCATTATACCGTTGGTTGTTTCGCCTGCCTGAACAACTCTGTTTGAGCTTGTATTTGTATAGGTGATCTTGTTATCCCAAACCATCCAATCAAACAGATGTGTCTTTGAGTTCAATCGGAAATTTCTGCGATGATAGTCGTAGTTTCTGATTATACCTTTTTGATCCATATTTTCGAAACTGAAAAAATACGATGTCTTCTCTCCACCACCTGCAACGGAGATATTGTGTTGTGAAAATGAGCCGTTTCTCATTACAAGATCCCAGTTACTCTCCAGGAAAGTCTCCTTAGAGTTCTTCTTGGTTATTTTGTAGTATTTATTGCCTGTAGTATTTGATATAAAGTATGCTCCGTTTAGATCTACCTCATCTGCAGCACCCGATCTGTTAGCAATTTTATCTCCCCACGACTCCCCAAGGGTAGAGCTCCAGATTCCATTCTGCCCCTGACCAAATTTATCTTGAAGTGGCTGCTTTACAGATACTTCATCAAATGATTGGCTAAAAGAGTATTGAATTACCGGTTTTTTATTTAGTGCTCCGTTTTTTGTTGTAATTACTATTACTCCGTTTGCAGCTCTTGAGCCCCAAAGAGCGGCTGCCGATGCTCCCTTTAGAATTTGGATAGATTCAATATCCTTAGGATTAATATCATCCAGACGGGATTGCTGACTTACGGTTACTGCTCCAATATTATCGTTGCTCACAGGCATACCATCTACAATAATCAATGGTTGACTTGCACCTGCTATAGTGTTTGATCCTCTTATCTGAATGGCAGATCCCGATCCCGGGTCACCGTTAGATTTTCCGATTCTAACACCTGATGCCTTTCCTGCCAAAGAGTTAATGATGCCGGCCTCCCCCGATTTTACAATGTCCTGCGATCTTACAATTGAACTGGTAGTACCTGTTTCATCTACTCTTACGGTGGTACCGATCGCTGTCACAATTACCTCCTGAAGTTCGTTGAGTCCGGACTTTAGTACAATATCTATAACAGATCTATTTTGAATATCTACCTCCTGTCTCTCAAATCCAATAAATGAGAATGCAAGTGTAGAGTTTTCCGGTACTTCAAAGGAGTATTTACCATCTAAGTCTGTTGTTGTACCTGTTATTGTCCCCTTTACCATAATTGATACTCCGGGCATGGTGTAACCATCTTCCGATGATGTTACTTTTCCGGATACCTTTACTTTTTTAACGGGTTTTTGAGCTTCACCCTCAATGGGTTTTTTTGCGGGCTTGATAATAATTACTTTATCTACAATTTCATAGTCCGATCCTGAGTTCTCGAAACATTTTTGAAGAACCTCCTTTAGTGGAGCATTTTTAAGAGTCAAATTAATCTTGTGACTTAGATTGATCTCTTCGTGGGCATAAAAGAAGTTATAACCCGATTGTTTTTTTATCTCAACAATTGCCTCCTCGATACCGGCGTTTTTAAAACTTACACTAAGCCGGGGTTCATTGGTCTGAGCTGTTAATGTGAAATGAAATGCAGTAATTAAAAAGATAAAAATCTTCATCCTCGCTGCAAGAAAGAGGACTCTCTTTGCTTGCTGGGAAGTCTCTTTTTGAAAGGTTTTCATAGTTTTTTATTTAGTTTAAGTTAGCTGCATTTTCGTGTCTGAGAACACTCTTAGGAGATACTATCTTCTGCTCACAATAATTCTTTTACCCAATATCTCGAATTTTACATTTGCGGTTAGTTCAATTATATTAAGAGTTTGCCTCAAGTCGTTGTATTTATGAAGAGTACCGGAAAAGTGTAACTTCTCATTAATGGTATCATCAAAGATTATTTCGGAGTCATACCATCGTGAAATCTTAGTCATTACATTTCTGATATTTTCGTATCGGAATATATACATTCCCTCTTTCCATGAAGTATATAGTTCGGTATCTACATCTTGTGTAGTCAAATCATTAGATGTCTTATCTAATCTGGCTTGTGTGCCGGGAGTTAGCATAAGATTGCGTTTGGCCGCTCTCACTATTACCTCTCCTTCTACCAATGTAGCCTCGATAGAGTTATCATTAGGATAGGCCATAACATTAAATGATGTTCCGGTTACCTCAATATCCATCTTATCTGTACTCACTATAAAAGGTAGATCTGCATTCTCTGCCACCTCAAAAAATGCCTCGCCGGATAGATAAACCCTTCTGGAAGAGGATATAAACTGAACAGGATACCTTATTGCCGAAGAGGCATTCAACCAAACTTTTGTCCCATCAGACAGAGTTATATTGAAGACTTTGCTCTTTGGGGTAATTAGGGTATTGTACTGGATCTCTTTATTTTTGGCAGATGAGATATTATCATACCTTATCTCTGTGTCCACCTTTGTTATTTGTGTCCCGTCAATCTCTTTTAATGAATCTTTTTCAATAGAGGGCGTTAAATGGACAATCTTTCCATCTGCCATTATAAGAGAGGACTCTTCCAGACTATTGATTTGCCGGGACAGCTCATTAAAAGATATTTCGGAGTCCGGTGTAAAGAT
>CAZCXB010000151.1:0-3823 GCA_964502485.1 uncultured Muribaculaceae bacterium
GTTAAATAATATTCTTACCTATGAGTTTATCAGAATCCCAGCTTTAGGTTAAAGCCGATATATCGTAGCGATGGGTCGGCAAAGTTTTCCGATCCGCCGTCGGGGTCGGAATATTTAAATTGTTTTGCCCACAGATAGAGATTGTTGCTTATAAGAGAGATTGTTGCATTTTTTGCTTTTATCTTTCCTGCAATACTCTCGGGTACGTTGTAGGTAATTGCCAACTCTCTAATCTTAAGGAAGGTAGTGCTGTAAGCATCTACAGGAGATGGTGAACCTCCCCATGCTGTGCCCTTGTGATAGGCCTCTGTATAGGTTTTGTAGGTTACAGGAATGTCGTTTGCTGCAAATACTCTCGTATCTGAGGTAATGTTTCCGTAAGTGTCATAGGATACTGTTCCGGAAACAACCTTAACACCTTTGCCTGTGTAGTTTTTACTACCTGCTGTTGTTACGTCAGCCATCCTCTCGGGTGTAACAGATTTAGGATGCGATCCGGCTCTCCACATATACATCTCGGTGGTTGTCTGGGCAATACCGCCAACACGACCGTCTAAGGATATTGCAAGTTGCCAGTTTTTGTATCGCAGATTTGAGCCGATACCCCAAATCCAGTCCGGGTCGGAGTAGCCAAAAAGCGAGTCATATCCCGAGTATAGCGGTAATCCGTTGTTGTGTATAATGTTGCCCTCTTTATCTTTCTGGTAATCCCGAAGTATGTAGTGATCTACTCTGTTGCCAACCTTTACCCAAGGGCGGTCTGTAGAGAACTCTTCGTCTAATTTAGTGTAGTAACGGGCATATTTAGACCAGTTTACAGATATATCCCATCTCCAGTCGCGGCTCTCTACAGGAACCAGGTTGGCAGTTATCTCGACTCCTTTGCGGGTAATCTCTTCGCCGATATTTACAAATTTGCTGGTAAAGCCCGATGCCGGTGTAATTCCGGTTGAGCGGATAAAGTCGTACATCCGTTTGTTGTAGTAAGCAACATCTACCGATGCTCTGCTCTTCCAAAGGTTTACTGCCGTTCCTATCTCAAATGTGCTTGCAGATTCGGCGCGAACATCTATACCTCTTATTGATGTTGGGAAAGAGGCCCCGCTCAGGTTGCCCCAGACGCTGTTGTTTATTGTATAAACCGAGTTGATAGCGTACACTCCTGCCGGTGTCTTTGAAACAGTCCACGAACCTCTCAGTTTCCAAAAAGAGAGCCAGTCCATTTTTGGCAGCAGCTCCGATGCTATAAAGCTTGCTGCAACAGATGGGTAGAGATAAGATCTTGTAGTTAGCGGAAGTGTAGAACTCCAGTCGTTCCTGAGTGTTGCCTCTGTATAGATTAAATTCTTCCAAGATACGGCCAGCCTGCCGTAAAGACTGTTTACCTGCTCTTTGTACACGTTAGATGCAACAGCTACCGGATTAACCGATGCTTTAAGAGAGTAGAAGGCCGGTATGGTGAGTCCGCCTTGAGTTCTGGCCTCCATCCCCTCATTTTGTCTATAGAAGAGAGATCCTCCTACAAAACCATCAAACACAAATTCTCGGTAGCTTTTATTCACAGATATCAAGAGGTCGTTGTTGAAACTATAACCACGCTCTAAACCTAAATTGTATGACCCCTTTGCGGACTCACCCCAGACCTGCGTTCCGTTTGAGATTACTGTTGCTGCACCTGCTCCCTGGAAAGATCCTTTGGAGACAGTTATATCCTGTCTGTTGCTGTAGGTGTCAAAACCTGTGCGGAAGGTTGCTTTGATACCTTTGGCAATGTCGTAGTTCATTGTAAAGTTTCCGTTGAGTATATCTTTGTTTATTCTATGAGTTCTCTCGAAACGGTCGAAATATGGGTTGTTGTTTGTAGATGTATAGCTGCTGTTCTGTACTTCATTAGGAACAACCCAGTAATCGCGGTAGAGTCGTATATCGTAATCGGGGGCAGCCCAAACCAGAAGATTGTACATCGGGTCGTATCCGGTGTAACCGGAGAACCCTTTGTTTGGAGATACCTGCTTGTTGAACGAGAGGGCTGAGGATATTGTTAATTTATCGAACTTTAGGTCGCCACCAATTGAGTAGGTATATTTGTTGAAGATTG
This sequence comes from uncultured Muribaculaceae bacterium, assembly GCA_964502485.1. Lineage (GTDB taxonomy): Bacteria > Bacteroidota > Bacteroidia > Bacteroidales > UBA932 > Bact-08. Next base: position 2,099 of record CAZCXB010000151.1, read on the forward strand.
AGTTTGGATAGGCACCCTTCTGCTGTACCCAGGTTGCCGACACTCTAAAGCTGCCATACTCCCCTTGCTGCACAACATTTATGTTGTTGTTAAGGACATAACCCTGCTCCAGAAAGTTCTTGAAGTTATCTTTACCTATAGGGAGATAAGGCATAGTTTTAAGCGATTTAGATATTGGATCCCACTGTATTATCTCTCTGCCGTCCATTGGAACTCCCCATGAGCCGTCACCGCTTCTGGCGTAGGTGTTGGTACCGGTGTTTACAACCCGCCCGAAGGTAGATTGGGTTTCGGGGATGGCCAGGTAGCCGGCTTCGAACATGGTTCCGCTGTTTACAGAGACAGATAACCCTTTGCTCTTTAATCCGGCTTTAGATGTTATCATTATTGCTCCGCTCGACCCTCTGTAACCGTATAGTGCCGAAGCTGTTGCCCCTTTAAGAATACTTATGTTCTCAATATCGTCTTGTGGGATGTCTCTTAGCGACATATTGGCGTATGGTACTCCGTCTATTACAATCAGGGGTCTTTCTCCTCTGATGAAGATGTCCGGGGCCTCTGTAAATTCCGAGCTGTTCCTAACGAGGAGACCAGCCACTTTCCCTGTCAAAGATGTTCCGACATCTACCGATTTAACTGTCTGCATAGATGTTCCCGATACAGATTGAACACTGTATCCCAATGCTTTCTCTTCACGTCTGATGCCGAGTGCGGTAACAACCAAAGCCTCTATCAGCTGACTATCCTCTTCAAGCTGAATGTTGATAATGGCTCTACCGGCAGTTGGTACCTCTATACTCTTAAAACCCATATAGTTAACTTGAAGTATAGCGTTGTCGGGAACATTTAAAGTAAAGGAGCCCTTATCGTCGGTTATTGTCCCAATACGTGTGCCTTTAATTAGCACATAAGCTCCCGGCAGCGGCTCTCTCTGAGCACCTGTAATTGTTCCGTTAATCTTTCTAGTGCTCTCCTCTTTAGATACACTCGGGTCAGCTTTAATAACAATGTGTTGTCCCTTAAGAGTGTAGGTGTTGCCTGAACCTTTAAGTGCCTCTGTAAGGAGCTGTGAGAGAGGAAGGGTTCCGGTAGTGATAATAACACCTTTCTGAAGTTTGATGTTGCTTTCTTCAAATGCAACCGTAAAGGTTGTCTGCTTTTCAATTTCGGCAAAAAGCTCTTTGTAGGTGAGATTTTGCCTTGGGAGGGTAATCATTTCGCTCTGAGCGAAGATAGAGTTAGAGTTAATGTTCGTTTGAACAATTGTTGTGAAGATCAGGATCATCGATACAACAAATGCCGATTTTCTCACCTTGATCATAGTTTGTTAGTTTAAATTTATGTTAATTAATGGTTTGCGAATATATTTCCGGAGATTTTACCGAGTTTTTCTTCGTCTGCTTTTTGTTGGGTTTTAATAAATAAAAACGATTTTGCCGCTAATCTTATAATTGAATCCACTGATCATTTCGCTCAAAACATCCAGGGCCTCACTTAATGATTCGGAGTTTGTGAATTTTACATATAGATTTTTGCCTTTGTATTTAGAGAGATCATAGTTGACAGTTACGTCATAGAAACGCTCAAGCTTTTTGATAACCGTCTCAAATGATGCCCCTTGAAAGACCAGATGCCCCTGTGTCCACGAAATATATGAGTTGGCGTCAACCACCCGCTTTATTAGTTTGCGAGAAGCCTTATCGTAAACAATCTGCTCATTTGGAG
>CAZCXB010000151.1:3833-4830 GCA_964502485.1 uncultured Muribaculaceae bacterium
GGGAATGATTCTGTGGCCGAGCTTATCCTCACTCTTCCGCTAAGAAGTGTCGTCTCAACTTTGTTGTCGTCGGAATAAGCGCTAACATTAAAAGTTGTTCCAAGTGCCTCTACATAAATATCTGCAGTTTTCACCACAAAATTCTTGCGATTATCTTTTGTAACCCTAAAGTTTGCTTCACCGCTTAAATAAACCATTCTCTTTTTGCCAATGAATCTTTTAGGATAAATAAGTGTAGAACCTGAGTTTAGAGATACTTCGGTCCCGTCTGGAAGGACAAGTTTTGTAATATCGGAGTATTTAACATAATGATCGGTAAGCTCTAACCTATCAGATGGCATTATTAAAGAGAAAATTGCATCAGAGGAGAAAGCCGCAGTAAGGATATATGATGCAACAAACCCAATCAATAGGAGTGATGCCGCAATCATCCAAAAACTTTTCCCCTCTAATCGCGCCACAACACCTTTGTTAGCCGCAACTCCTCTCCCGGCAGCAAAACCGGTACCTATAGTGGAGCCGGAGATTCTACCCATAACCTTATTAAAATCCTTCTCAAAATTTTCATCTGCAGTGGCTGAAGTACTATCCCACAAATTTTCCAAAGAGTTATCCTTCTGATTCTTATCTCTATTCTGAACAAACCAATGCTGAAACCTGAGAATCACATATTCCGAAAATTCATTAACAGCAAACAATCTCATAATCTTTCCTACGTACTTATTGCCCTCTTTACTGTTTTCCCTGTTTCCTAAACCCATAAATATTTATTTTATAATATTAACTTCATCTACATATGTAAGACGAGTTGCAGGAGCAGAACACACAAATAGTGGTACACCTTGGCAAGGGTTGTGGCACAAAAAAAGTTGGACCTAACACCTTGGCAAGGGTTGTGGCACAATTGAGAGTTATTTCCTCTCCTTTTACGGTTATTTCCCTCCCATCAGCTGCCTGCCGTTTATTGGGCGGCAGCTGCGTGAATAACCGTAAGTCC
>CAZCXB010000152.1:0-4815 GCA_964502485.1 uncultured Muribaculaceae bacterium
ACCCAAAGAAACATTTGTGTTACATTATATAACAATGATGTTATAGCTGTATGTAAAGAGATTTTAAGAAATTGCATTTGCATAAATTGATAGAAATATATCTCTAAGCTCCTCTCTATCTCCATCGAAAGAAGAGATCTTGAAATCACAGTACTCTTCAAATGACTCTCTCTCTTGTTTTGAATAGAAGTTTGAAAATCTATCGCTTTTGTTAACTATATCATATGAAATTCTGTTATTATTCCATATTTTGTAGTTAGATCTTATCCTTGAATCAATTATCTCCGCCAAAGATTTGAATCTGTCATTTTTGGCCATTGTACTGCAGCGTTCAATCTCCTCTCTCGTAATAGGATCACAGAAGCTTATATGAATGTTACCCTTATACTGCATAATTCCTGTAAGAATACTGTTAAGATCCTCTCCGGGTGATTTCTTATATTGAGTTCTTCTTGAAATATATAGCTCTTTTGCCTTTAGATAATCACACGGTTCGAATTCATATGATAAAGATATTGGAGAGATTGAGAGCTGATCAAAATCACTTAAATAATCCCCGCTACCACTCATATCAAGCATTTTAAGCAGTCCCTGTTCTGTTATGTCTATACCATCCTTAGTGCGTCCGTTTCTCTGTGCAATCCAAACGGAGCTACGGTTTGTTGTCACACACTCTCTAATATACTCAGATAAAATAAGGGAGGAGTTATACATCTCCCGAGGGTTAGTGCTTCGAATAACCTTTATCATCTTATTTGATCTTGCAATATCCTCAATAAATGAGTCCGTTATAAGATTATCTCCTACTGCCATTTCGGAGGTTTGAAAATTATTTACTCTTAAAGCAACCTGTATAAGTGCTGAGTCCAGCATTATATCTCTATGATTTGATATAAAAAGATATCTTTTATCAGGTGATAATTTTTCAAGACCGGAGTAGACAAGCCCTTTGGATGTATCAGATACAATTTTGTTTATTGCGTTGAGCATAACCTTGCCCTGGAACTCATCTACACTCTTTAGCGAAGAGATAAAACTTCTGAATTCTGCAACATTCTTCCCGGGAAAGAGATATGAAGATAATTTGTCTATAAGAGGATGTGATGCTATTCTCTCTAATGCAAGTGCTTCTTCTTCACCTGCATACGGTCTTATGTCCTTAAATTTATCGCCCGCCATTATTTTTTCATTAAAGCGTCAAAGTTATAAAAAATTAAATATCTCCTGATATAAAGCTATGCATTACAGGTGTAAGAATCCAAACAAAAAGATTTACTAACGGAATAATGATACAAAGTGCACCAAAAGCAAGTGCTGCATAAAGCGATATGAGAAGTGGAGCAACAAAGAGCAGTGTGATGAGCACTACCCACAAGGATAGCAATCTTGAAAAAATGAATATACGCAAAACAAAGATTAGTGAACATGGGATCACGGTTACAAAAAAGAGGACACTGTCGCCTGTAAGAAAGAGTGCAATAATAGAGAGAAGATAGATTAAAAAAATTGCACTCCAGAGGAAGTGAATAGGTGTAAACCGGCCGGATTTAATAAACTTAAGATAAAAAAGAGCATAAAGTGCTAATGAAAAAAGTGTTAGTGAGAGTGCGATGATTTTGTCCCCATCAACATGGGCAAGGTTAATAAGCTTATAATCAAGATTATTAAAGTTTGCAAAAATAACAGAGACTAGATAGCCTACTCCACTAATAAGTGCTAAAAAAGTAATATTCAAAAATAACAGAGGGAACAACTTCTTAAAAGATATCCTCCCCCGTTTTAAAAATATAGCAGATGATAATGCAAAAAGGAATAAAAGCACTGTTTTAACAGAGAGATACCCTACCCTGCTCAATCTGAAGAGCCCCAGATATGGAAGCGTAAAGTAAACAGTGTCGTTCTCTTTTACCAGGTACCTAGGATCTTTGTATTTAGAGTTGACAAGATACTCTTTTAGAACAGGTTCAATCTGATTTCCATAGTGTTGAATAGATCTGAGTGAAATATTGTCAAAGTTATCCAGATGGGTATGATAGTGGTTAAGATCATCGATTACTGCAAAGTTCATCCCGGGGTAGCTATCTTTTATAAGTGAGAAGTCTGTGTAGTTGGGAAGAATCTTGTAGACAGCAGAGGTAAGAGAGTAGGCAAACGGGTTAACTGATTTTGAGTAGAGATCAATAACTGCTTCATTTCTCGATGATGTCTCAAAAAGAGCTGCAGGTCCTCTTACTCCTCTTGCCTCAATATTAATAATAAGGCCAACGTTATCAAATATCCGGCTATCATTTTTTAGCGCAGATCTTATTCCCTCCAGATCTGACTCCTCCGAGTCTGTAAACAAAATCTTTAACCCCTGAGACCAGCTATCTCTGTATTTAAGAGCAAGTGATGCAAGTTCCAATATAGAGCCAAGACCATACCCATCATCTGCAGCTCCGTATGAGTAAACAACTCTATCTTTTACCTGGTTTGCAAATCTTGAGTCCATATGAGCCATAAGCATCACATAAGAGCCGACACTTCTCCCCGGAGGTTCACAAACACTGTATAGGTTTGCAATATCTCTATGAATTCCAAATCTGTCTAATATAGAGTCATATCTCAAATAACTGACCTTTAATCCAATTTCCGTTAATCTTTGTGCAAGATAGTCTCTTACTTCTGCTCGTTCTACAGGGTGTTCGATAGAGTGAGGCTTTTGTGAGATTATTTCAATATCCCTCTTTACCCTCTCGGCTGAGAAATTTGCAGCTTCGTTACTCTTGATTACAGGTAGATATAGAATATCCAAAGAGAGTAACAGAGTCAAAATCACTGCGGTTGCAGCAATCACTCCTCTGATTCTCATCACTGATTTATGTTATATCTGTTAAAAATATCCTTCCCTTCCGGTGTATAGGCATACTTAATTCTCTCGGAATATGCACTCTCTACCTTCGATCTTACCATCTTCATTGTAGAGTTAATCATTCTGTTTTGCTCTGTAAATGGCTCATCGGCAATAATGAAAGTAGATGGAAGCCATCTTTCGGGAAATAGTCCTGCATACTCACCTTTAGCTTTGTACTTATTCAACTCTTTTGATACAGCTTCGACAAGATCTCTTCCTTTTAGCTTACTCTTATCTACGCTTAATATTGCTATGGTATATGGAGATTGATTATTATATAGCATAATCTGCTGAATTAATGAGGAGTTACCCAATATAGTCTCCTCTATACCTTCAGGTGAATACTTCTCCCCGTCACTGCCAATCAACAGCGATTTAAATCTGCCCAAAACATATAAAAAACCATCTTTATCCATATATCCTAGATCACCTGTGTGTAGCCACCCATCAACTACAGTCTCGGAGGTTGACTTCTCATTTTTCCAGTAACCAGCCATTACATTCTCCCCTTTAATCACAATCTCTCCGGACTCTCCGGTGGATAGAATTTTTCCATCAGAATCAACTATTTTCAACTCCATAGGTTTGATTAGAATACCGGATGAGCCAAGCTTATGTTTTGCAGGCGTATTGGTTGATATAACAGGCGTTGCTTCTGACAATCCGTAGCCTTGAAACATTGGTATGCCTAGTGCATAGTAAAACTTCTGCATCTCGATATCAAGAAGAGCACCACCACCTACAAAAAACTCAAGTTCACCACCCATAGCCCCTTTAACTTTGGAAAACAATATCTTATCAAAAAGCTTAACAAGAGGATAGAGAAAGAGTGAAACTCCGGATCCCTGGTTCCACCCCTCTTTATTATAGGTATAGGCAACTTTAAGGGCAAAACTGAATAGATTTTCTGCTGTTTTCCCTTTAGATTTAACGGAACTCTCAATACTCTTTCTGAAACTTTTGGCCAGTGCCGGCACTGAAAGCAATATGTGTGGCTTAACCTCGTTTATATTTATAGGTATGTTTTTTAGTGTGTCCATTCCTGTTTTTCCCGGCTGTACAGTTGCAACAACCGATCCTGTTGCAATCATTATATAAAAACCGACTACATGGGCAAAACAGTGGTCCAGTGGAAGAATTATCAACATCCTCTTCTGTGGGGGTATAGAGATGATTGATAATGCCTGCTCAACATTAGCTGTATAGTTCCTGTGTGTCAATATAACACCTTTAGGATCTGCTGTTGTTCCAGAGGTATATGTAATTGTTGCGTAGTCGTCATCTTTTATTGATTTTGCTATCTCTTTGAAACTCTCATTATTACTTTTTAAATACTCAATACCTAAATCAATCAGATCATCTACATATATCTCACCTTCGTTATATCTTTCAAGTTTATCAAACACAATAATTCTTTTTACAAGAGGTAGTTGATCCCTTACCTCCCTGATCTTTCTAAGCTGTCTCTCCGAAACCAGAAGCGTATCAACCTCAGCATGAATCAGACGAAACAGAAGGTCACTACTCTCCTCTATCTTTATAGAGATAGGAACATTCACTCCTCCGGCATAGAAAATTCCCAGCTCACCTATTATCCACCAGTTGCGCCCTTCAGATATAATTGATGCATGGGCGTTTTTATGAAACCCCAATGAACAAAGGCCCGCACCAAATTGTTCTGCGATTAACTTGGTCTGAGAATAAGTAGTAGGGATATATTTACTATCAATTTTCTCAAGTAGAAGAGTATTATCTGAGTACTTCTCGGCCGACTCTTCAAATAGATCGATTATTGTTCTTTTTTTCATATTAGTTATAGGTTTTATTTAGCAAAAATATATATAAAATGTTCAAAAGTTGTTCTCCATACCTTAAATTGTTTAATGAAAAAGGTGTTAACTGGCACTACTCTCTAACAGATG
>CAZCXB010000153.1:0-4793 GCA_964502485.1 uncultured Muribaculaceae bacterium
TTAGGAAGGATTTGCAAAAAAAATTTGGCGGGTTAAAATTAATTAACTATCTTATCGAGCAATAATTAAGAGTGTAAAATGTTGAAAAGTGAAGTGCACACTTACATTTCTGTATATTCTGCTGAGTTTAACTTTTGTTAATCCTCTTTTTTGTCAAAGCATAAGCGAAATAAAGGCAAATCCTTCTCTCTATATATGGGGTGAAGGGAGGGGAAATACTTTAAAATCTGCAGATCAGGCTGCTCTTGCCGAGATTATCAGCCAGATCTCTGTTTTTGTAGAAAGTAATTTCACTCGATTGGTTACCGAAACAAACGGAAACCTTAAAGAGTTGGTTTATGATGTTATCAATACATATTCGATAGCTTCTCTTAATAACGCCGAGCGGTTTACCATCTCTAATGAACCAAATGCTGTGGTTTTCAGGTTTATCAAGAGGTCAGAAATTGCACAAATCTTTGAGGCTCGAAAAAATAAAATTATTGAGCTCGCACACAGTGGCGAAAAGGCTTTGGAGGGTGTGAGAATCTCAGATGCTTTGAGGTGTTTTTACTGGTCTCAGACTCTGTTGCGTAGTCATCCCTACTCTTCTGAGATTAAAATGGTCAACAAAAAGGGTAAAGAGGTTCTTCTCATTACTTGGCTTAACGAACAGATAAATGAAATATTTTTGAACCTTAAATTTGAGCTTGAGAGGTTTGAGCCAATGGGGAATTATAGTACTTACTACTTGAGTGTTAAGTATAAAAATGCCCCTGTCGGTAATCTTGATTACTCTTATTGGAGTGGCAAGGATTGGTCTAATCTCTACAGTGCCAAGGATGGTTTAGGTGTTGTTGAACTTAACGGCATTGATAAGGTTCCGGAGATTCGTGTAAAGATTGAATATGCTTTTGAAAACGAGGCCAATGTAGATATGGAACTTAGGGATGTAATCAAAAAATTACCTCAGGTTCCATATAGAAGAAGTTATATCGGCTTTAAAACAGAGGAGAAGAGGGAACTTTTTGCTCAGAATAAAAAAATAGCAGATCCGCTAAGTAAAATAACTTCGGTAAGTGATACCACTCTATATTCCGAGATCATTTTAAAAGTTGTCTCGTCATTAACTAAGAGAGATTATGGATCTGTAAAGCATTTGTTTACAGATGAGGGATACTCTGTTTACGAAAAGCTTTTGCGTTATGGTAAGGCTAAGGTGATAAAGAGTCCTCAACTGAAGTTCATACGTTTTGGAGATTATGTAATTGGGCGTTCGGTGCCGATGAGCTTTAATTTTGAAAACAGTCTCAAATCGTTTACCGAAAGTGTGGTTTTCTATTTTGACTTGGATAAGAAGATATGTAACATCTCCTTTGGTCTTGGAAATAAGGCTTTAGGTGATATAACAAATCGTGTTGAGTGGGGTGAAGATATTAGGATATTGTTGATTAGTTTTCTCGAAAATTATAAGACTGCATTTGCTCTTAAGAGGTTTGACTATATCGACAAGATCTTTTCTGATGATGCTCTTATTATCACAGGGTTTGTTACAAGAACCGTTAATCCTGAGCAGAAGTTCATTGAAAACTCCATTGTTAGGTATAATAGGCAAACTAAGAGTGAATACATGAAAAGGCTTCGTTACTCTTTTGACAGTAAGGAGTATATAAATATCAGATTTGCAGAAAATCTTATCAGAAGATCCGGAAAGAGTGATAGTGTGTATGGAATTCAGATTAAACAGGATTACTACTCTTCAAATTATGGTGACTCGGGTTATCTATTTCTGATGATTGATTTTAAGGACTCTTTGAATCCGCTTATACATGTTAGAACATGGCAGCCACAGAGGAATGCCGATGGTTCTATATACGGATTATCTGATTTTTAGTTGGAAAATTTTTAAAACTAAATAAAATGATGGGGAGGCTGTTTTTTTTACTAAGTCTGTTATTACTTAGTGAAACTCTTATCTGCCAGAATATTAGCGTTGAATCGTTCCGAAAACTTGAGAAAGATATGAGTGCCCGGGTAGATGCTGCCAAAAGGGATCAGAACGGAGATGTTTGTGCTATAATCAAGATTGTGACTACTCAGACAAACTTCGATTTTGAGGGTGATGGGCTGGGTTTTGTTGATGTGGTTTACAAGGTTGGTGAGATCTGGCTTTATGTTCCATATGGCTCTAAGAGACTAACAATCAAACATCCTCAGCTTGGACTTTTAAGAGATTATCATTATACTTTACCAATTGACAGGGCAACTGTTTATGAGTTGGTGCTTGTTACCGGGAGGGTAGAGACTGTTGTGGTTGAAGAGGATCTTGGTCAGTTTCTTGTGATTGTCCCGGAGCCTGCAGATGCTATGATTTACATTGATGATGTGTTTTTTAAATCCGGTGAATATCAGGCTAAAATGAAACCGGGGAGATACCGGTATAGGGTTGAGGCTCCTCTTTTTCATCCTGAGATAGGAATTGCCGAGGTTCGGGACCAAAAGACTGAGCTTAGAGTCTTTTTGAAGCCTGCTTATGGGTTTCTTGAGGTAAATACGTTTCCGGAAATGGATGCAAGGGTTATTATTGAGGGTGATAATAATATTTATGCCTCTCCTTATAAAAGTGGCAAGATGGGAAGTAGGGAGTATAACGTTAGAGTTTATAAGGATATGTATCAACAAACTACCAGTAAGGTTGTGATTAAAGATAACGAAACGACAATACTGAATGTGACGATGCCTCCTAATTTTGCCAATGTTACAGTCAATGCCCCTGCCGATGCTAAGATTTTTATAAATAAAGAGCTTAAGGGTAATGGATCATGGCAGGGTCGCCTGAACCCTGCTCTCTACACCTTCTCATCTACACTTGAGAGCCACAAAGAAGCTGTACAGCATGTTGATTTAAAGGCCGGTGATGTTAAGACAATTTCTCTTAATCCCTCTCCTATCTTCGGGTCTATTGATATAATTACTTCTCCTATCGGTGCATCTGTATTCATTAACGGTAAGAGTTACGGGAGCACGCCTGTAATAGTAAAAGATCTGCTTATAGGTGAGTACAATATTCAGCTAATAAAGCAGGGATACGACAATGTCAACAAGAAATTTACTGTTTTACAGGGGGGTAAAAATGTAATTGAAGAGAACATGAATGTTTCTCGTGTGATTAGTGCGGTTCAGGAGCAGAGAGCTGCCGATAACAGAGCTGCCGGTAAGGTTACTCAAAACAAACCTCCTGGAGGTACCTCTTATGAGTCGACACTAAGTAATTTCGATCTGAGAAAAAAGTTTAAAAAGCACAAGACATTGCAGAGTGTCTGGGGTGTATCTACCTTGCTTAGTGCAGGTACAGGTGTTTACACAATGATTAATGCAAATAAACTTTATGATTATTATCAGAATGATAGTTATGGCTCTCAGATTAATATTAGAGAGGAGATTGAGTCGCTTGATAAGATCACTCCTGTGGCATTTGGTGTTGCCGGCCTTTGCTCTTTGAACTATTTAATTCAGAGTATAAAGAAATCAAAGGTTAAGAAAAGCCTTAATATAAAGGCTGTATATATTGACAATGGTTTTGGTATGATGCTGACAATGAATTTTTAAATTTCTCAAGTTATGTTTGATTTCATTAAAAAAAATATTTACGCCTTGCTCTTCTCTCTTGCAGTAGTTTCTATAATAATTATAGCAGTTTCATGCACCAAGAGAGTCTGGGAAGTACCAACGGTTGGCGAAGTTTTAATCTCTTCAATCAATTCTAATAGCGCTAACGGTTACTTGGGAAGTATCGCTGATAAAGGTTTTGAGATAACTCTACTGGGCATATGTTGGAATACATCTCCAAATCCCACAATATCAAATGATAAAATACAAAGTACAAGTAAAGAACTTTATAATCATATAGATGGAAAGCTTGAAAATCTCTCTCCCGGCACAACATACTATGTAAGAGGCTTTGCTTCCAATAAGATAGGCCTCTCATACGGAAAAGAGTCTTCTTTTACAACATCCTCTACAACACCAACTATTACTACTACATCTATATCATCAATAACATCAAATTCAGCAACAAGCGGTGGTAATATTACAAGCGATGGAGGGGCTCCAATTATTGCAAGGGGTGTATGCTGGAGTACATCTCAAAATCCAACTATTTATAACTCTAAGACATCTGATGAAACCGGCACCGGTGGATTTACCAGTTCAATTACAGGGCTTTGGCCAGGCGTTCAATATATAGTTAGAGCGTATGCAACAAATAGTTTAGGAACTTCATACGGTAATAATGTCTCTTTCACAACATCCATTACTTTACCTACCATAACAACATCATCAGTAACATCAATCAGTCTAAATTCAGCTACAAGCGGTGGTAATATTACAAGCGATGGTGGTTCACCAGTTACTGCAAGGGGAGTTTGCTGGAGTACATCTCAAAATCCTACAATTTCAAACTCAAAAACAACAAACGGTGCCGGCACAGGAAATTTTACCAGTTCAATTACAGGACTCTTACCTGGAACAACATATTATGTGAGAGCTTATGCTACGAATAGTGTTGGTACAGGTTACGGAGCACCACAACATACTTTTACAACTGCTCAGGAAACCGAAATAAATGTTGCATTATCAACAAATGGTGCTTCAATCACCGCATCTGATATAGCTTCTTACTTTGGCACCAGATATGCTCATTTTGCCAACGATAATAATCCTGACACTTTTTGGGCAGGAAAAATCATACCTGCTTGGATAGCTATAACTTTTGGAAAATCTTACTTAATCAAAAGAATAGGCATCTGGTGGGG
>CAZCXB010000154.1:0-4774 GCA_964502485.1 uncultured Muribaculaceae bacterium
ATTATTGAAAGTCTGGCAGCACAGTTGGAGAAAACTCCAAATTTCTATATTGCAGATATATCCGGCCTTAATGCCAAGAAAACTGCAATGCTGCGTCGTGCATGCTTCGACAAAGAGATTAAGTTGATGGTTGTAAAAAACACCCTTCTTCGTAAAGCTCTTGAGAAGATAGCACCATCAGATTCAGAAGCTATATACCCTATTCTGGAAGGTCCTACTGCTGTAATGTTTACAGAGATAGTAAATGCTCCTGCCAAACTTATCAAAGAGTTTGGAAAAGAGCACGGAAAACCTGTCCTAAAAGGAGCGCTTGTTCAAGAGTGCGCATATGTTGGTGAGAATCAACTTGAAGCACTTGTTGGAATTAAATCACGTGATGAACTCATCGGTGATATTATTGGTCTACTTCAATCACCGGTTCAAAATGTTATCTCTGCTCTCCAATCGAGCGGCGGTGGTAAAATTGCCGGAATTGTAAAGACCCTTTCAGAAAAAGAGTAACAGAAAATTAATCATTTTAAAAACAAATATAACCATGGCAGATATCAAAAAATTTGCAGAAGAACTAGTTAACCTGTCTGTTAAAGATGTTCAGGAGTTGGCAAAAATTCTTAAAGATGAGTACGGAATAGAGCCTGCTGCTGCAGCTGTTGCTGTTGCAGGACCTGCAGCTGCTGCTGCTGTTGAGGCAGAGCAAACTCAATTCGACGTAATTCTTATTTCAGCTGGACAAGCTAAATTACAAATTGTTAAAGTTGTAAAAGAGATTACAGGTCTTGGACTTAAAGAGGCAAAAGATCTAGTTGATACAGCTCCTAAGGCAGTTGTTAAGGAGAAAGTATCTAAAGCCGAAGCAGAACAAGTAAAATCTCAAATAGAAGAGGCGGGCGGAGAAGTTGAAATTAAATAACTCCACATCCCGTTAATCGGGGAACACCATCAGGTTTAGAGCCATTTCGGCTCTAAACCTTTTTGTCGTTATTTTATTTATTTTCAACCAATCCGAAAAAAATGTCGCACAAAACTATTAATCAGCGGATTACATTCGCGACTTCTAAATCCCTTCTTGATTATCCGGATTTCTTAGAAGTTCAGTTGAAGTCTTTCAAAGATTTCTTCCAGCTCGAGACAACACCAGAAAATCGTAAAAACGAAGGCCTCTATAAAGTATTTCAGGAGATATTTCCAATCACGGACACTCGTAATAACTTTGTCCTTGAGTTTATTGACTACTTTATAGACCCTCCGCGTTATACCATTGAAGAGTGCCTTGACAGAGGTCTTACCTATAGTGTGCCATTAAAGGCAAAGCTTAAATTATACTGTACCGATCCGGAACACGAGGATTTTGATACAGTTATTCAGGATGTCTACCTTGGAACAATCCCATATATGACTCCAAGGGGAACATTCGTTATAAATGGTTCGGAGAGAATAGTTGTTTCTCAGCTTCACAGATCACCGGGTGTATTCTTTGGTCAAAGCGTACATGCCAACGGTACAAAACTATACTCAGCCAGAATTATCCCTTTTAAAGGGTCATGGATCGAATTTGCAACAGACATCAACAATGTGATGTATGCATATATCGACAGAAAGAAAAAGTTACCTGTAACCACTCTACTCAGAGCAATCGGATATGAGAGCGACAAGGATATTCTTGATATCTTTGGACTTGCAAATGAGGTTAAGGTTAATAAAAACAATCTCAAAAAGTGTCTTGGAAACACTCTTGCTGCAAGAGTTCTCAAAACATGGAACGAAGATTTCGTGGACGAAGACACAGGAGAGGTTGTATATATCGAGAGAAATGAAATAGTTGTAGATAGAGAGACACTACTTGAAGAGCACCATCTGGATCTTATTATTGATTCCGGAGTAAGTACTATTCTTGTACATAAAGAGGATGCGAATGTCAACGACTTTGCAATAATTCACAATACACTCCAGAAAGACCAGACCAACTCGGAGAAAGAGGCAGTCTTCTATACATACCGTCAGCTACGTAATTCAGAACCACCTGATGAGGCGACAGCAAGGGATGTGATAGACAAACTCTTCTTCTCTGATAAAAGATATGATTTGGGTGAGGTGGGCAGATACCGTCTCAACCACAAGCTTAATCTGAATATATCCGACGAAACCAGAGTTCTTACAAAACAGGATATTATTGAGATTATCCGTTACCTGATTCAACTGATTAACTCTAAAGCTATAGTTGACGATATCGATCACCTTAGCAACAGGAGAATACGAACTGTTGGTGAACAGTTGGCAAATCAGTTTGGTGTAGGACTTTCCCGTATGGCGAGAACTATAAGGGAGAGGATGAATGTTAGGGATAACGAGGTCTTTACACCTATAGACCTTATCAATGCCAAGACACTCTCATCTGTGATTAACTCATTCTTTGGAACAAGCCAGCTATCACAGTTTATGGATCAAACCAATCCTCTTGCCGAGATGACTCACAAGCGTCGTCTCTCTGCATTAGGTCCCGGAGGTCTATCGAGAGACAGAGCAGGTTTTGAGGTTAGGGACGTTCACTATACACACTATGGACGCCTATGTCCGATTGAGACCCCGGAGGGTCCGAACATCGGTCTTATCTCGTCACTTTGTGTTTATGCAAGAATAAACGAACTTGGGTTCATAGAGACTCCATACCGCAAGGTTGAGGATGGTAAGGTTGATATGACTGTCAAGGGAATTGTCTATATGAGTGCAGAGGAGGAGGAGGAGAAGATGGTGGCTCAGGCCAATATCCATCTTGATGGCCAAGGACAAATACTGGACGATAGAATCAAATGCCGATTTGAGGCTGATTACCCTGTTGTGGGAAAAGAGGATGTACACCTTGTGGATGTTGCTCCTAATCAGATAGCTTCAATTGCAGCATCACTTATTCCTTTCCTTGAGCACGACGACGCAAACCGTGCACTTATGGGATCGAATATGATGAGACAGGCTGTTCCGCTTGTTAAGCCGGAGTCGCCAATTGTAGGTACTGGTCTTGAGGGGCCGGTAGTTCAGGACTCCCGTACGCAAATTACTGCAAGGGGTAAGGGAGAGGTTGTCTATGTAGATGCACGTGAGATTCATATCAAATATGAGATGACCGACAATGAGAGATTTGTAAGCTTCGATCCGGAAATTACAGTTTACAGACTACCTTTATACAGAAAGACAAACCAGAATACCTCAATTACACTCAAACCGATTGTAAAGAAGGGAGATAGAGTTGAGTCGGGTCAGATTTTATCTGAGGGATACGGCACCGAAAAAGGAGAGTTGGCACTTGGAAGAAATCTAAAAGTGGCATTCATGCCATGGCAGGGTTACAACTTTGAGGATGCAATCGTAATCTCGGAAAGGTTGCTTAGAGAGGATGTATTTACATCGATCCATGTTGATGAGTACACAATGGAGGTGAGGGATACCAAGCGTGGAATGGAGGAGCTAACTTCTGATATTCCAAACGTAAGTGAGGAGGCAACCAAGGATCTTGACGAAAATGGTATCATTAGAATAGGTGCAAACATCGAACCGGGTGATATCCTCATAGGTAAGATAACCCCTAAAGGAGAGAGCGATCCATCTCCGGAAGAGAAGCTGTTAAGAGCAATCTTCGGTGATAAAGCGGGTGATGTAAAGGATGCGTCGTTAAAGGCATCCCCTTCGCTTAGAGGAACGGTTATAGAGAAGAGACTATTTTCAAGAGTTGCAAAAGAGAACTCAAAGAAAGGCAAGTCTGTATCTAAGAACCAGATCCAACACGCAGAGGAGAACTTCACCAGAAAGACAGGACAGCTACGCCAGAACTTCCTTGAGAGACTATTTGCTCTACTGCAAAACAAGAGCTCACAGGGTATTTCGGACCTTTATGGAGTAGAGATAATTGGAAAAGGTGTCGAATTCAAGCTCGATCTGCTTGATATGATCGATTACGAGAACATCAATCCAACAAAATGGACTACAGATAAGAGTACAAATAATCTGATCAAACAGCTTATTAACAATTATCTTATAGCTCATAAAGAGTTTGATGCCGAACTTAAGAGGATCAAATACAATCTGACAATCGGAGACGAACTGCCAACAGGTATAATGCAGCTGGCAAAAGTCTATATTGCTAAGAAGAGGAAGATTCGTGTAGGAGACAAGATGGCCGGACGTCACGGAAACAAAGGTATTGTGGCCAAGATTGTAAGAGATGAAGATATGCCGTTTCTGGAAGATGGTTCAACTGTCGACATCGTTCTTAATCCTCTTGGAGTTCCATCACGTATGAACCTTGGTCAGATATATGAGACAGTACTTGGTTGGGCAGGAAAAGAGCTTGGTACCAAGTATAGCACGCCAATCTTTGATGGTGCCAATTTGGATGAGATCTGTTCTATTACCGATCAGGCAGGAATTCCAAAATATGGAAAGAGCTACCTAAGAGACGGTGGAACAGGAGAGCAGTTCGATCAGCCGGCAACAGTAGGTGTTATCTATATGCTTAAATTAGGCCACATGGTTGATGATAAAATGCATGCACGCTCAATCGGACCTTACTCACTTATTACTCAACAACCACTTGGAGGTAAAGCTCAATTTGGTGGTCAGCGATTTGGAGAGATGGAGGTGTGGGCACTTGAAGCCTTTGGTGCAGCCAACATATTGCAGGAGATCCTAACGATTAAGTCAGATGACGTATCAGGAAGATCCCGTGCTTATGAAGCTATTGTTAAGGGAGACCCAATGCCGGCCGCCGGAATACCGGAATCGC
>CAZCXB010000155.1:0-4717 GCA_964502485.1 uncultured Muribaculaceae bacterium
TATCATCCCTAACAAAAAGAGAGGTGAGGTTTAACAGTTCCCGAAGAGGTCTTCTTATGTTATTCATAATAACATAGGTGATTATAACGGAGGTTAATAGAATAATCAGAGTAAAGAGAGCAAGCTGAAGATTGAGCTCTCTGTTTAATCTGACAGATCTGGTAAAGAACTCGTTGGCTATTTTGTATGACTCCCTGTCTATCCTGTTAAGATCGTTTAGGATTACATCTACCTGTCCACCACCCTCTCCGCTCCTCATGGTTCTCCTTGCCGCTACCTCCCTTCTTCCTGAGTTATGGATATTTATAGTCTCCTCTCTTATGGTGTTCCACTTAATAAAGTTTGCATGTGCAGAGTCAACGTATACGGCAGGTCCCAGAAACCGCTCTTTGATAATCTCCAGCTGGCTGAAAGCACTCGATTTTGAAAGTTCAATCTCTGTATGGATATCGAGAATCTGTTTATCATCATCTGCAATCACAAGATCCTTCATCCCGCGATGAATAGTCAGAACATCTGCCCTCAGCTGACCTATTGCGCGTCGAATAACAAGTGGGTGGTTATAGAGTCTTGAAGTCTGTTCCCCCATTCTGGATGTCTGCTCCCAGGCGATATAACTGATAAGGGTTATAAAAAAGAGTATTAGTCCAAATCCAATCCTTAGTTGTGTTCCTATCTTTATATCCGAAATCTTCATACAGATTTATTTATTATTGTTTAAATATTGCCGACCCTGTATAGAACTCATAGAAACCGCTCTCGAGGAGGAACTCTCTCTCTGCCTCTCCGGTCACAAGAAAGCCTCCGGGAATCATACATCTCCTTATCTTATCCAGAATTATTGTGCGAAACTCTTTTTTATAGTAGTAGAGAACATTTGAGCAGATTATCAAGTCAAAATTCCCGAAGATACTTGCAGGAGGACAACACGCCTCACTGTCGAGAAGATCGAAACGGGAGAAGTCCACACTCTCTTTGATATGTGATGATAAATGGTACTGATCATTATGTTTAGTAAAATAGTTTTTAACTCTCCCGAGTGATACATTATCAACTGATGATGGAAAGTATATAGCCCTTCCGGCTGACTCCAATTCGGAATCATTTTTATCTGAAGCAATTATCCTATACTTTCTCCCTCTTGGGCTACTCTTCGCAAGCTCATCAAAGAGAATAGCAATGCTGTATGGCTCCTGCCCGGACGAACATGCTGCTGACCAAACTCTTATTTCTCTATCTGTACTGCTCCTAAAAAGCGCAGGAATTACATTATGTTCCAAAACCGAGTATGTAAAAGTGTTCCTGAAGGAAACAGAGAAGTTTACATTAAGTAATCTTAGAAAGATATCTACCTCCTCCCTGTTTTCCTGTATAAGATTGATGTAAGATTCATTTGAAAGTTGCAATGTTTGGGCCCTGCTCTCAAGCACCCTGTTAACAAAAAAGGGATCGAGAGAGGAGATATCCTCCCCATAGCTTTCTGACATTAAAAAAACAATATTATCTGCCTCAGAATCCATAACTTTATCAATATTTCCGGGTTATCCGGAAGATCCCGGTTAGTAAATATAGGAATAATTCTTTGAGAATATTTGTTTGGAGCCGTAACAAATGTATATTAATTGAAAAAATAGCTCTTAATTTGCAAATAGGGAGATAAATTCCGGATTTAAAAATTGAGCAAAGTTCCTCTTTTTTTCAACTATCGCATCTTTATCTGGGTGCTACTCGCTCTTGCAATAATTATGGGCGGGGTTTTTCTTGTTATTGCATATACCTATGACTTGCAAAAAGAGACCGAACGCAACATAGAGATCTCAAGGGCAACCGTTGATGAGGCCAAAGAGATGGAGAATGAACTAACCGCAATTAAGGGGCTTACATTTACATATATGGTTAATAAGTCCGATAAATGGCTCGACTCTTTAAGGGGCAGACAGAGCAGATTTACATTCCATCTCGAGAGGGCAAGAAGAAGAGCAAATACTCCCGAAGAGCTTTTTCTTATTCAGCAAATCTCCGCCCTATTCTCCAACTACAGGCAAAACATTCTGCAGGCATCATCCTTTCTAAAAAACGGAGATATAAACAGAGCTAATACTCTAATCGCGAACTCTGCACAAAATCTTTTAGAGACAATCCAGCAAAAGAGCAATGAGTTTATCTCAATCAACGTAATCTCGGGAGCAAGACATCAAGACGAACTTGCACGATCTAATTTAATAATTCTCAAAATCTTGATCTCTCTCGGTATTGGAGGAATAGCTGCCGGAATTCTTTTGGGATGGCTTATCTCAAGACTTCTTTTTGCCCCAATAAGTAAGCTGGTTTTAAAAGTTAGAGGAGCATCAGGAGAGGCACTCTTTGAGCAGCTTACCCTCCCTTATGGTGGAGAGCTGGATGAACTGGGAGAGAGAATAAAGCAGATGATAGATAAGATAAACAGGGCAAACGAAGATCTCTCTCGTAACAAGGAGCTTTTGCAATATTCAAATAAATATGCCAATCTTGGCAAGATTGCACCTACAATTGCTCATGAAATAAGAAACCCTCTCGCGGCAATAAATATGCTCGTTTACTCAATAAGAGAGGATAGAAACACCCCGGATTCAATAAAGGAGGATCTTGATATTATCTCACTTGAGATAGACCGTATAGACAATTTCACCAAGGACTTTCTCAAATTTGCAAAACCTGCCGATCCTGTTTTTGCCTTAATTGACCCTTGCGAGAGTCTCAACGACGTTATTAAGCTACTTAAACCAAGGTTGTTTGCAAATAACATCTCAATAGTAAACAGCATAGTAAAGTGCAAGTGGAGTGTTATGGCAGATACATCTCATCTAAAGCAGATCTACATGAATATAATCCTCAACGCTATCGAGGTTATGCCCAATGGAGGTGAGCTCACTGTATCTGTTACTAAAGAGGCGGAGATTATATCTCACGAGATAAACAGCAAGTCATATATCTCCGGCAAGAGATATATCTGCATCGCTATCACCGATACAGGGCCTGGTATCCCGGATGCAATTATTAACCGGCTTTTTGAGCCCTATATAAAGGGGAGTGATATGGGAGTCGGAATAGGCCTCTCAATCTCTCAAGGCATAGCTTTAGCTCACGGAGGCTTTATTACTGCAGAGAATCGAAACTCCGATAAGGGGGCTGTTTTTAAAATCAATCTGCCCCTTTGCGAATAATTATAAATAATAAATCTACAGCCATGTACCGATTACTGATAGTGGATGATGAACAGAGTGTCCGATACTCATTCCGGAAACTCCTAAACTCTCGCCAATATACATTTACAGAGGCGGCAGATGCTAAAGAGGCAATCACCGAATTCAGAAGATCTCTACCTAATCTTGTAATACTCGATATTGAGATGCCAGGTAAAGATGGAATTGAGGTATTGAAAGAGATTAAGGAGATCTCTCCTCTTACACCTGTGATTATTGTAACCGCCTACGGGTCGGGAGATAGAGTGATTAAAGCTATGAAGTACGGAGCATATGAGTATATCGAGAAACCATTTGATATCCCCCGATTAATCTCTGTCATTGAGGATGCCCTCAAAAACTCCATCCAGAGTGAGTTCCTTTCACCTGCAAAAGAGCTTAAACCAACTTACAACTCTGTGCAGCCCGAGGAGTCTCTTGTAGGTGAGAGTGCCGCAATAAAAGAGGTCTTTAAGTTGATTGGCAGAGTGGCCACAAGTGATGCAAGCATTTTGATAGTTGGAGAGAGTGGAACAGGTAAAGAGCTGGTAGCAAGAGCAATTCATAAATATAGCGAGAGGTCTTCAAGGCAGTTTATCGCAATCAATTGTGCAGCCATTCCGGAGTCGCTCTTGGAGAGTGAACTCTTTGGTTTTGAGAAAGGGGCCTTTACCGGTGCCGATAAACAGAGAGCGGGAAAATTTGAGGAGGCAGATGGAGGAACTCTCTTTTTAGATGAGATTGGGGATATGTCCCTCTCGCTACAGTCAAAACTCTTAAGAGTACTCCAGGAGGGGACTTTAGAGAGGTTGGGCAGCAGTAAAACAGTAAGGATCGATGCAAGAATTGTAGCGGCAACAAACAGGAATCTTGAGAAGGACATTGTCAACAAATCTTTTCGAGAAGATCTCTATTACCGGTTGAAGGTGATAACAATATCTCTCCCTCCGTTAAGAATGAGAAGAGACGATATCCCTCTGCTAACCGAACATTTTCTCAAAAAGCACTCGAGGGGAAGGATGGGAGAGCTTTTAAAGATAAGTCACGACTCGCTTAAAAAGCTTGAGGAGTATAGCTGGCCCGGAAATATTCGTGAACTGGAGAATGTAATAAAAAGAGCAATTATCCTTGCAAAGGGTAGCATAATAGAGCCGGAAATTCCATCCGGACATCAGGAGAGGCCAATAACAGCACCTCAAGAGAGGTTGATGGAGTCACGATTGTCTATTGATCCGGAAATATTGTCTAAAGAGGGTGATATCTACAGATTAGCAATTGATCTTCTCGAAAAGGAGCTAATTCAGTGGGCACTTGCCAAAACAGGCAGAAATCAGGTGAGAGCAGCAAAGCTTCTCGGCATCTCCCGTGTAATGCTTCATGACCGTATCGATAAATTCAAACTGGATTAATATCCCTTCGATTGTAAGTATTGTTTACAATCTGTAAAGATTGATTACACTTTTTTTAGAAAGGGCTACTCTATCTCTCGCTATAAT
>CAZCXB010000156.1:0-4714 GCA_964502485.1 uncultured Muribaculaceae bacterium
GATGCCGGACTTTTCAAAAACTTCTAATATAGAGGGAAATGTGTTGGCTAAGTACCTGCTCAGCTCCTTTTTGTTAACCCATATTGCGCACTCAATATCCTCTTCGCTCTGGGGTTTTGTTGATTTACTATCCCCTTTATACTCCATCATATACCAGCGGGTACACTTTAGCATAAATTTATTATCGCGGTGATAGGTGTGGTATGTGTCGCAGATATGTCTCTGAATCTCAAGTTCTCCAATTCCGCACTCCTCTTCTACCTCTCTTAGTGCCGCGTTGCGGATATCTTCGTTTGGCTCCTGTGTACCTTTGGGCAGATCCCATCTGCCTCTGCGGAAAATAATCAGGTACTCCCCATTTTGATTGGTTACAAGGCCGCCTCCGGCATTAATATGTGTAAGCTTGGTACAGAGTTGTTTGAATGTATGCTCCTCTTGTGTGCTTGGGATGTATAACTTTCTGATTTGGGGTGATTTGTCAAAAAGTTCCGGTAGGTTTGCAATCTCGGGAAAGTTTCCTGGGCTGTAGAGTACTGCATTTGGATCTTTTATTGACTGTTCCGGGTGTGAGCACACAGCGAGACTGCGTTTTTCGAAGTAGATGCTATACATTTAAAAATAGGATTGTTTTTTACTATCTTTGCACAAAGATACTTATTTTTTTATGGAGTCTACAGAAAAAATTATTGCTAAGCAGCTGCTTGATATTAAGGCTGTGATGTTGAATGTGGAGAAGCCTTTTACTTGGGCATCTGGTTGGAAATCACCTATATATTGTGATAACAGAAGGATTTTATCCTACCCTAAAGCAAGAGCTGTTGTTTATAAGAGTCTGACCAGGCTAATTGAGATGCATTACGATAATGTTGATGTTATTGCAGGTGTTGCAACGGGTGCAATTGCATGGGGGGTTCTGATTGCGGAGGCGCTGAATAAACCTTTTGTCTATGTAAGGCCCAAACCAAAGGATCACGGAACTGCTTCGCAGGTTGAGGGTGAGCTTCCAAAAGGCTCTAATGTTGTTGTTATTGAGGATCTTATCTCCACCGGTGGTAGCTCTTTATCTGCAGTTGAGGCTCTGAATCTTGCCGGGGCGAATGTTCTTGGTATGGTTGCAATATTCTCGTATAATTTTGATAAGTCCCGTCGTGCTTTTGAGTATAAAAATGTTGAGTTAAGGACTCTTACCAATTACGAGACACTTATTAATCAGGCTGTAGCGTGTGATTATATCAAGGATAAAGATCTTGCTACTCTTCAGGACTGGAGATACCAGCCGGAGGTGTGGGGCAGATAGTGCTTTAATTGAGTAGCTTATAATTTTTAAAGCGAATATATAATGGCAAATACGCATATTGAAGGACGGATTGTAAGAGTATCCCGTCCTTCCTCATTTCTCTACTCTCTCTTTTCGGACCTAACGAATTTCACCCGTAATTTACCCGAAGATTTAAAGGGGAAGGCAGATATTAGGTCAACTCCTGATACTTTGGTTGCCTCTGTCAAGGGTTTTGAAATTGGGATAAAGGTTTGTGAGAGAACTCCTTTCTCTTGTGTTAAGTATGAACATTTTGGCTCTTCTCCCATACCATTTCTTATTAATGTAAATATGAACGATCTTAGCAATGGTTCTTCTGATTTTCAGCTTATTATGGATGCAGAACTCACCGGAATTTTTAAGATGATGCTGGGTGGGAAGCTTCAGGAGGTTGTTGACAGGGTGACTGATGAGATGGAGAGGGCAATGGGTTCTATGCCTGTGTAGGTATAGAGTGAATTTACCATCTAAAACACTTAAATTATGAGATCTCTTTTACCCCTTTTATTAGTTATGGCTATGAGTACATCTTCATCTTCCATCAGCGGTTTATCTTCCGGCAACGGATCAACTCCAGTCAATGGATTAACTTCCCGACACCTTAAGCACTCAATTATCCCTGAACCACAGATTGTTATTGTAGATAAAGGTATCGGCTTTGACTTAAGTCCAAATACTGTATTGGTTGCACCGGGATGCGAAGAGATGAACTCTGCTCTCTTCTTAAAGGATTATCTTCTAAAGTATTATGGCCTTGATATAGCGATAGAGAGCTCTTTACCAAATAGCTCTGCATTAAAAAAACAGAAACTCAATGCAATCTTACTCCGGATAGAGCCATTAGATAGAGTTGCCTCACTTCCAAATTATGGTTACGACCTCTCCCAGCTTAAGCTTGAGGGGGCATACCACATGAAAATCGGCAACAACCAAGCCACACTCACCGGCGCAAACGCCCCCGGCCTCTTCTACGCCATTCAAACCCTAATCCAACTACTTCCCACAAACAATTGGGGTCAGACCCCCATTTTTTCGTCCAATTGGGGTCAGATCTCTATTTCCGGTTCAAAAATTTTAGGGATTGATCCTGTTGAGATTGTGGATTTTCCGCGTTTTGAGTATCGCGGGATGCATCTTGATGTTGTGCGCCATATATATTCAGTTGATTATGTTAAGCAGTATATAGACTATATTGCTTTGCACAAGATGAACTATTTTCATTGGCACTTGACGGACGATCAGGGTTGGAGAATGGAGAGCAAGAGCCATCCTAAGCTTAATGAGATTGGCTCCTGGAGGGCCGGTACAATTATTGGGATTTTTCCGGGTACGGGTGTGGATAGTACTCGTTACGGTGGCTACTACACAATTGAGCAGATGAAGGATATTGTTGAGTATGCTGCGGCCAGGTATATTACCATTGTTCCTGAGATTGACGTTCCCGGCCACTCGATGGCAATAATTGCTACATATCCTCAGTTCAGTACAACTCCGGAGATTCCGAAGGAGCCTGCAATTACGTGGGGGATCTATAATCGTCAAAACAATGTGCTTGCCCCTTCGGAGGAGGTTTTCTCGTTTCTGGCAGATGTCTTTAATGAGTTGATGGATGTTTTTCCGGGCAGATATATTCATATTGGTGCAGATGAGTGTGCTAAGAGGTGGTGGGAGGAGTCGCCGGAGACTCAGGAGTTTATCAAAAAATACGATCTAAAGGATGAGAACGGGTTGCAGAAGTATTTTGCAAAGAGGATTGCAGATATTGTTCATGCGCGTGGTCGTGAGTTTATTGGTTGGGATGAGATGCTTGATGATGGTCTTGTAGAGGGTGCTGTTGTAATGAGCTGGCGTAATGCCGAGAATGGGATAAAGGCTGCTGAGCTAGGTCATAAGGCAATTATGACCCCAATCAGCTATAGTTATTTCAATGTTGCTCAAAAGCTTAATGAGGATTCTCTGTGTCACCGATCATGGTACTCCCCGGTCGATTCTGTCTATCTGTTTGAACCTGTCCCTGAGGGTACTGCTCCTGAGGTTGCTTCAAATATTATTGGTGGTCAAGGTTGTATGTGGACAGAGTACTTTCCTCATAAAGAGCGTTTAGAGTATGGAATTTTTCCTCGCTTCTCTGCTTTAGCAGAGGTCTACTGGACGCTTCCCGTTAATAAGAACTGGCCGAAGTTTCAGCTGAAATTGGTGGATCAGTTTAGCCGTTACGATCTTTGGGGTGCAAACTACTCAACCGAGATATTTCAATCTGCCCGTTTTGAGAGAGGACGTTATTGATTATTGCTGAATATCTTAATAATAAATTGTTGAATAAAATAATTTTACCTGAGCTTTTCAAAGAGTATCTGCTTGAGGCAGCGGGCCCTGTTAACAGTAAAATTGTACTTGATACAATTGAGAATAGTGCACCCGTAATATCGATACGGCTAAATCCACGTAAACAGTTATCTCCCGGAACATTTTCTGTTGTCTCTGATGTTAAAGAGGCTGATGATCGTGTGCCCTGGTGCAATGATGGTTACTACATATCTCAAAGACCAATATTCACGCTTGACCCCGCACTTCATGCCGGAGCCTACTACGTACAGGAACCAAGCTCAATGATTCTCGAGCTACTCCGGCCACTTTTGTCAAATAATAACCGTGGTCTGAATAACCGGGGTCTGACCCCCATTTCCGAAAATGGGGGTCAGACCCCGGTTGTCAGGGTACTGGATTTGTGTGCTGCTCCGGGGGGGAAGAGCACGCACCTTATCTCTATGCTCTCTTCTGATGATTCAATTGTTGTCAATGAGGTTGTGAAGAGCAGAGCTCCGATTCTTCGGGAGAATATTTTAAAATGGGGAAATCACAAGGTAGATGTGACAAGCAGAGAGGCAAGGGATATTGCAGCAGATTGTTTAAGATCGGGAACCCTTTTTGATTTCATTCTTGCAGATGTTCCTTGTTCGGGGGAGGGTATGTTCAGGAAAGACCCTTCTGCAATTTTAGAGTGGTCAGAGCAAAATGTTAAACATTGCGCGGCAAGACAAAAGCAGATTCTGCTGGATATTTGGCCAGCACTCTCTCCGGGGGGGTATCTTGCCTACTCTACATGCACGTTTAATCTATTCGAAAATGATCGTAACATAGAGTGGCTCAAACAAGAGACAGGCGCAGAGTCTGTACAACTTGAAGATCTCCATTCTGACAATAGAGAGCTAAAATCACAAATTGACGAATGGGGCATTATCAGATCAGATTGCGGAGGATACAGACTCTTCCCCGGGATTGTACGCGGAGAAGGCCTCTTCTTCGCACTTCTCAAAAAACCTGAACTGGAATCGGGGTCTGACCCCGGTGGTAGGAAATTAGGGTCAGACCCCGGTGGTGGGAAATTAGGGTCAG
>CAZCXB010000157.1:0-4631 GCA_964502485.1 uncultured Muribaculaceae bacterium
CTTTTATAGATATTCCTGATTTCGGGTACGTAACCATCTTTTAACCATCCCCTTAAAGTTTTTACTGACCAGTAATCAAAAATAGTTGTCTTACCATCATTCTGACTATAACCCTCTGAATCCATGCCTCTTTCTCCTAATTCCTGCCCCGAATACAAGAGGAAAGGCGAATTGTTAAGCATAAGAGAGACAACTAATGCCGGAAGAGCCCTGTATGGATCTCCACAGAAAAAATCAGAAGCAACTCTCTGTTCGTCATGATTTTCAAGAAAATTTACCATTCTATTCTCTATATCTCCCAGCGATTGCCAGCATCCGGATATTGATTCTGCTCCCCTCTCTCCTTGTAAAACAGAACGAAGTGTGTCATAAAGACCCACTTTATCATAAAGATAATCAAACCCGGAATCTGTAAACTCTCTGTATCTGT
Organism: uncultured Muribaculaceae bacterium; assembly: GCA_964502485.1. Lineage (GTDB taxonomy): Bacteria > Bacteroidota > Bacteroidia > Bacteroidales > UBA932 > Bact-08. Next base: position 431 of record CAZCXB010000157.1, read on the forward strand.
CAGGTTGATATATCTCACCTATAAATAGTATTCCGGATGATTTGCGTTTAGCTCTTTTAATAATATAACTCCAGAATTCCGGAGGAACCATCTCGGCCATATCACATCTGAAACCATCAACTCCGGTCTCAATCCAGAAGCTTAGGATCTCGTCCATCTTAATCCATGTATCCGGAATAGGATTGAAGTATTTAATTTGATTGTTAAGGTAATCTATTCCATAGTTCAGTTTAACAGTTTCATACCAATCAATTGATGATGGTATAGGCGAGAAGCAGTTATTCCCAGTCACCTTTGCAGGACTCTCTTTAAACGGCAAATTATCAAGCTCTTGTACAGGAGATATAAAGTCATAGCCAGGTATATAGTAGAAGTTATTCATCGGGTGAAAAGGGTAACCAGATATATCCTTTTCTCCAAAATCTGATACTTGAGGTGGTTTTGAATCTGATCTATAGTCTCTTGATACATGATTTGGGACAAAGTCAATTATGACTTTAAGGCCACAGTTATGTGTGCGGATGACCAGCTCCCGGAACTCCTTCATCCTCTCCGGTATATTAAGTGCTAATACAGGTGATACATCGTAATAGTCAGTAATTGAATAAGGAGAACCGGCAATACCTTTGACGATTGATTGGTTATTAGCTCTAATTCCATACTCCGGAAAAGATGTTAATGTTGCATGCTTAATAACACCTGTATACCAAATATGTGTGCAACCAAGCAGTTTTATCTCTTCAAGCACCTCTTTTGTAAAATCTGCAAACTTCCCGCTGCCGTTAACCTCATAAGAAGATTTGGGAATACAACTATCGTTTGTATTCCCAAATAATCTAGTAAGAACCTGATATATTACAAGCTTGCCGCTCATTACATTACCAGTTCAAAATTTTCTTGAAATCATACTCCTCCGGATTCGGTATTATCTTTGATGCAGCTTCATAATCGCTTTCGGTTATATAGTGCATAATATTGTTTATTATCGCTTTGACTCTATCAGAATCTAAGCTTACACCTCTTGGAGGAATCTTCCCTGTTTCGGGGTCCTGAATATCCTTTAAGTATAAAGGTTTTACCTTTCCAAGATGGTCTATGTAGACCATACAACTACTTTTTCCCTCTTCAAAAAGCTGATGAACACCTATTCCAAGTTCTGTACAATATACAAGATCATAAGCACTTGGATACTGACACCTGAGTTCATAACCAAGCTCTACCGGCCTTGATTTTGTTTTAAGACCTAGACTTTTCACTCTTTTCTCTAATACTTCATTGAATATGTGAGCTTTTGAAACCTTGCCGAGTTCAGGATGTCCATGATCGTCATAGGAAAAAATCACACCTGATTTTTTTAACTCCTCGTCACTCAGCTCATGAAAAACCCCTTCGGATATCATTACAGCCCCATAGTTTATACCGAGCACAAGTCTCTTAACAATCGAAGATACAGCAAGTTTTACGATTTTGTCAATTGTTATGGTGGTTTTGTTGAACATCTCCGGAATAACAATCATCGGATAGTGAGCTGCAGATCCTATTCCAAAAGCGAGGTGCCCTGCAGAGCGACCCATAGCGCAAACCACAAACCAGTTATTACTTGTTCTGGCATCTTCGTATACAGTTGTAGCAAGCCTTGCTCCTTCTGACTTAGCTGATTCATAACCGAATGTTGGCCTTTGAAGAGGCAGGGGAAGGTCATTATCTATCGTTTTCGGGACATGAATGTTTGATATTTTGTGATTATGTTCTACGAGAAACCCTGCAACTCTGTTTGCTGTTGAGGCAGTATCATCACCACCTATTGTTACAAGCAGTTTTATATTGTTCTCTTTAAAGAATTCAAGGTTAAAGTTGTTTTCGAAGTCCTCTTTGGTCGGCTTGTATCTGCTCATAACAAGAAATGAGCCCCCTCTGTTGAAAATTGAATCTGCCAAAAGAAAGTCCATCTCTGTAAATTCGGGAGTTTTAGAAAAGAGACCTTTGTAACCTCCATGTAGACCTAAAACACGATAACCATTTGAAATAAAGGTTTTTGCGATACTACCTACAACGGTGTTCATTCCTGGTGCGGGTCCTCCGCCTGTTAAAATAACAATCGATTTTTTCATCATACTATATATTGAGCCGGCAAAGTTAATAATAATTAAAAAATATGTAAATTTGCGGGAGAATTTATGAAAATAAACAGAGAGAAAGCGAGGGAAAGGGTCTCTTTTCTTAGGGGAGAGATTGATAATCATAATAGACGTTACTATGTTGATAACAAGCCGTCTATTTCTGATTTTGAGTACGATCTTCTGATTCAGGAGTTACAATTCCTCGAAAGAGCATTTCCTGAACTAAAGTCCCAAAACTCTCCTACGATAAGGGTTGGGAGTGATATTTCGGAATCTGCTTTACAAAAAGAGTTTCAACAGATTTCTCATAAGTATCCTATGTTGTCTTTAAGTAATACTTACGATAAACATGAGATATCTTCTTTTAATGAACGTATTGAAAAAACATTAGGATCCAAATGTGAATATGTTTGTGAACTCAAAATTGATGGGGCAGCCATATCTCTTACCTACTCCAACGGAAGATTAATCAGAGCACTAACAAGAGGTGACGGCACCTCCGGAGATGATGTTACAAAAAATATTCTCCGAATACCATCTATCCCAAATGAAATACCGTTAGATTCTCAAATTAAGGAGTTTGAGATTAGGGGTGAGATTTATATGCCGTGGGAATCATTTGATAGAATTAATTCTAAAAGAGAGGCTTCCGGTGAACCTCTGTTTGCTAACCCTAGAAATGCAGCATCAGGATCTTTAAAGTTACTTGACTCCTCGGAGGTGGCAGAGAGAGGGCTTTGTGCTGTTTTCTATCACATAATTACTGATCAGAACAGTTTTGAAACACATTACGAATATCTTAACTGGGCAGGTACATGCGGATTTCCTATCTCAAAACACACTAAGCTATGCAGAACTCCGGATGAAATTTATGAATATCTGGACTATTGGGATTTAAAACGTAAGAGTTTGAATTATCCTACTGATGGCGTTGTAATAAAAGTAAACAGAATAGCTTATCAAAATAGCTTAGGTTTTACATCCAAGTTTCCGAAATGGGCAACCTCATATAAATTCAAGGCAGAAAGAGCTTTAACCAAACTATTATCTGTAGACTACCAGGTTGGAAGAACCGGAGCAATCACACCTGTAGCAAATCTTGAGCCCGTGACCCTCTCAGGTAGTGTAGTAAAGAGAGCATCACTTCATAACGAAGAGCAGATGAGGATGCTCGATATCCATTTTGGAGATATGGTGTATGTTGAAAAGGGGGGCGAAATCATTCCAAAAATTGTAGGAGTCGATTTATCTACAAGAGATTATGGTGCATATGCGCCTATATTTCCTCAAAATTGTCCGGACTGCTCTACTGCATTGGTAAAAGAGGCAGATGAGGCAAAATATTTCTGTCCTGCCTACAACACCTGTCCAACACAGATAAAGGGACGTTTTCTCCATTTCTGTTCCAGAAAAGCGATGAATATTTTAGCCGGAGAGGCTACTATAGATCAGATGTTCAGGCTTGGCTACTTAAATCAATTCTCTGACCTCTTTAAAATCTCCAGAGAGAATCTTCTCAAAATGGAGGGGTGGAAAGATAGGGCAGCCGATAGGTTTATCGAGAGTCTGGAAAAATCTCTTGAAACACCATTTTCAAGAGTGATTTATGCTTTGGGGATAAGACATATAGGTGAGACAACCGCCAAGAATCTTGCAAATTCATTCGGTTCGATTGAGAGATTACAAACGGCAACAAAGGAGGAGCTGCTCTCGGTTGATGATGTTGGAGATATTATGGCTGAATCGATTATGGAGTTCTTTAGTAGAGAGGCAAACCTCATATTAATAAACGAACTTAGAGAAGTAGGTGTAAAGTTATATTCTGGCAACAGCAATCAAGTTGTTTCCGATATACTCATGGGCTCGACAATTGTTATCTCAGGTAATTTCTCGGTTTCAAGAGATGAGATAAAGCGAATAGTTGAAATAAACGGAGGAAAAATCAGTAGTTCTGTCTCATCTATGACAACATATATTATTGCGGGTGAAAAGATGGGCTCTTCAAAAAAGGAAAAAGCATCAAAGCTTGGCATAGCTATGCTTTCGGAGGAGGAGTTTTACGATTTAATAAAATAAATAAC
>CAZCXB010000158.1:0-4621 GCA_964502485.1 uncultured Muribaculaceae bacterium
AATCTATTATTGATATGTTTAGGAAAGAGGAACAGGAGGTTGATGATAACAATGACCAGCAAAATATCAAAACATAAATCACTATATATTTGTCAAATCATATTAATCATGAAACATTTTAAAATTATGCTGTTTGCAATGGCATTTGGGCTACTTGCCGGTTCTTGTCAAACCGGAACAAAAGAGACAAAAGAGGAGAAATTCAAATATCTGGCAGATGAATTTGCAGATATAAGAGTTATTCGTTACCGAATACCAGGTTGGGAGTCTCTATCATTTAATCAGAAAGAGTATATCTATCACCTTAGTGAAGCTGCGAAAAGCGGGCGAGATATCTTCTGGGATCAAAATTTCAAATATGGATTGAAAATCAGAAAGGTGCTTGAGACAATTTTTGACAACTATAAAGGGGATAAGGAGAGTGAAGATTTTTCCAAGTTTGTTGTCTATGCAAAACGAGTCTTTTTCAGTAATGGAATTCACCATCACTATGCCGAAGATAAATTCATACCTGAGTGCAGTGAGGATTACTTCCGCTCACTAATGACAGAGAGTGGCCAGGGGGAGCTGGTTGAGGATATCCTGCCTGTTATTTATGACCCTTCTCTATATCCGCAAAGGAAGAACATCTCCGGCGAAGGTGATCTGCTCCTTGGAAGCTCCGTTAACTTCTACGAAGGGGTTAGCAGAGAAGAGGCAGAGGCTTTTTATGCCGCAATGGAGGACCCTAAGGATTTAAAACCTATCTCTTATGGTCTCAATTCAAGAGTAATAAAAAAAGATGGAAAAGTTCAAGAGGAGGTATATAAGGTTGGTGGTCTGTATGGTCCTGCAATTGAAAAGATAATCTATCATCTTGAAAAAGCAGGAGCTGTAGCAGAGAATGATATCCAAAAATATTATATCTCCCTTCTTATTGAGTATTATAAGACAGGTGACTTAAGGATATGGGATTCCTATAATATTGCCTGGGTTCAGGATACAGATAGTCAGGTTGATTTTATCAATGGTTTTATCGAGACCTACAACGATCCTTTGGGGATGAAGGCAACATGGGAGGCTGTTGTCAACTTCAAGGATATCGAAGCATCAAAAAGAACTGAGATAATAAGCAATAATGCTCAATGGTTCGAGGACAACTCACCTGTTGATGCTCGCTTTAAAAAGAGAGAGGTAAAGGGTGTTTCTGCAAAAGTTATCACTGTAGCTCAGCTTGGTGGAGATTGTCATCCAACTTCACCGCTTGGAATTAACTTGCCAAATGCTGACTGGATCCGCAAGGAGTACGGATCAAAATCTGTCACAATAGCAAATATTGGAGAGGCCTACAATATGGCTGCAGAGGAGTCTCCAAAAAGCATGACAACCGAGTTCTCGTGGGATGAGGCAGAGATGGCTCTTATTAAAGAGTATAGTGCTATGACCGGTAATCTCCACACAGATCTACATGAGTGTCTCGGTCACGGATCGGGACAGCTACTCGAGGGTACCTCATCCAACGCCCTAAAGGAGTTCAGCTCCTCTCTGGAAGAGGCACGTGCAGATATCTTTGCGCTCTACTATATGGCAGATCCTAAGCTTGTGGAACTTGGAATCCTTCCAAACGAAGAGGCCTATAAATCTACCTATATCACATATATCAGAAATGGGCTTTTCACACAGTTTGTAAGGATAGACCTGGGGAAAAATGTAACTCAGGCACATATGCAGGGTCGTAAGCTAATCTCCGAGTGGTGTTACGAAAATGGTAAGGCAGATAATGTAATTGAGAAGAGAGTACGTGATGGCAAAACATTCTTTGTGATTAATGATTATATCAAACTACGTCATCTGTTCGGTACACTTCTAAGCGAACTTCAGAGGATAAAATCGGAGGGAGATTATGAGGCCGGTAAAAACCTCATCACAACCTACGCAGTAAATATTGATCCTGAACTCCACAAAGAGCTAAAAGAGAGGTATGCATCTTTGAATCTTAAGCCTTATGGAGGATTTATTAATCCGGACATCACACCGATAGAGAAAGATGGGAAGGTTATTGATTACCAAGTTAGTTATCCGTCAGACTTCCTTAAACAGATGTTAGATTACGGAATGAAATATTCAACTCTTTAGTATTATTCCTTGCCAAGGTCCACAAACCTTGGCAAGGTTATACTCTATTTTACGCATTCCGGGTCTTCCATATCTATATTACCACTCCAAAGGTACTTGTTTGTCTCTTTTACCAATACTCTTGAGAGTAGTAACAGTGCTATAAGGTTAGGAATTGCCATTAGTGCATTCATACTGTCGGCTATTCCCCATACAAGGTGCAGATTTAGCACAGAACCTCCGAAAACAGCTGCAATCCAAAACAATCTATAAAAGATTATCAATTTCTTGCCTCCAAGGTATTCGACTGCCTTCTCTCCATAGTAAGACCATCCTAAAATTGTTGAAAATGCGAACGTTACAATTCCAACCGAAAGAATAAGCGGTCCTATAAAAGGTATCTTAGAGAAAGCGGCATTTGTCAGAGCACCACCCTGTGTATGATCTATCTCCGGATGAGCTATTACAGAGCTGACAAGAACAAGTCCGGTCAAAGCACAAACTACAACAGTATCCCAGAATGTTCCGGAAGAGGAGACCAAAGCCTGGCGTACCGGGTTGCTTGTTTTTGCTGCAGCAGCAACAATCGGGGCAGAACCCATACCCGACTCATTTGAAAAGAGGCCGCGTGCAATTCCGAATCTGGCTGCCATCATAATTGTTGTCCCTACAAATCCGCCACCGGCCGCCTTGGCAGAGAAAGCAGAATCAAAAATAAGTACTACAGTCTCTTTAAGATATTCAGCGTTAATCCAAAGAATTATCAAACATCCTATAACATAGAAAAGTGCCATAAAAGGGACAAGAGTTCCGCATACCCTTGCTATACCTTTAACTCCAAATAAAATAACCATTGCAGTTGCAATGCTTATCACCAATCCGCTGATATAAGGGGATATGGAGTATGTCTCATTTAGCAGCATTGCAATAGAATTTGCCTGTACGGTATTACCTATTCCAAATGCAGCAACAGCAGTAAATATACAAAATAGAATGGCCATCCACTTCATTTTCAATCCCTTCTCAAGTGCATACATTGGACCACCGAGCATAGAGCCATCTACAGTTTTTACACGGTACTTAATTGCAAGCAACCCCTCGGAATATTTTGTAGCGATACCAAATACCCCTGTTATCCAGCACCATAAAACAGCACCCGGACCTCCAAGAGCCACTGCGGTTGCTACACCGATTATGTTTCCGGTTCCAATTGTTGCTGCAAGAGATGTTGCAAGAGCACCAAATTGGCTGACATCACCACTTCCGGATTTATCTTTTGTTACCGAGAGTTTAATTGCCTTAAATATCTTTCTTTGAGGAAATTTAAGAATTACTGTCAGATAGAGGTGAGTTCCAAGCAGAAGTACAATCATAGGCCAGCCCCATAAAACTGCACTTACCTGCTCTACGATTGCAGAGAAGTTTTCCATAGCCATTTTTTAAAGTTTCAGTTATAGTTAAGTATCTTTGCAAAGTTAAAAAAATGGTGTTAGCACACAAGAGAATGAAGAGACAACTTTATATAATACTTGCATCGATATTTGTAGGGCTTGGCACATTGGGAATTTTTATTCCGCTATTACCTACAACACCTTTCCTGCTTCTGGCTACATACTTCTATATGAACTCCTCGAAAAGAAGACTCAGATGGCTTCTCTCCAACAGATATCTTGGACCTTATATAAGATCCTACCTATCCAAAGATGGAATACCTCTAAGCCTAAAAATAAGAACCTTAGCACTTTTGTGGATAACAATACTCTATGCAATATTTTTTGCAACAGAAAAACTCCACCTGCAAATAGTGCTGGCACTAATTGCAAGTGGAGTTTCAATACATCTGATTAGTAAAAAAACGAGAAAAAAGAGAACCAGCTGATCTCTGCTTAACCTAATAGTTCCTTAACTGCAGCAATTGCCTTGTCATAATCCGGCTCCTCAACAATGTCCTTTGTTATCTCAACATACCTTACAATGCCGGATTTATCGATAATAACTACACCTCTTGCCAATAGCTGATTCTCTTTAACAAGAAACCCATATTCTAGCCCAAAACGGGAATATTTAAAATCTGAAAGTGTGTGAATGTTCTTAATTCCCTCTGCAGCACAAAAGCGGCCAAGAGCGAAAGGGAGATCTTTAGAAATTGTCAGTATAACAACATCGTCAGAGAGTTCTGTAGCCTTTTTATTAAAAGCTCTTGCCTGGTTTGCACATACGGGAGTATCAATAGAGGGGAAAACACTAATTACTACAATCTTTCCATGGAAATCGGAAAGGGTTACATCTTTTAATGTCAAGTCTGATGCGACAATCTCAGGAGCGGTATCTCCCGTTTTTACAGGATTTCCGAGAAGTGTTACAGGGTTCCCTTTAACTGCAAACAGATTTTTTCTTTCAATTGTTGTTAGGCTTATCATATCTAGTTTTTTTAATTATGATCGGTTATTTATAAAGTTAACTTTTTTTCTATTGTTAATGAATCATTTAATTCAATTCTAATTCTATAACAAGAATTATTAAAAAA